>JARLHH010000383.1 GCA_031292335.1 Candidatus Limnocylindrales bacterium
ACTACCGCACGGGGAAGGCGCAGGCGGCAGGCTTCCTCGTCGGCCAGGTCATGAAGGCAACCCGCGGCCAGGCGAACGCGGCGCTCGTGCAGGTGGCGCTCCGCGAGCGACTGCGTGGTGGGGCGGGGGACCCGGAATGAGCCCGCTCTCGATCATCCTGGTGATCGGTGGGGTGCTGCTCGCGGCGCTCGGCCTGTCACGCGCTCGCGGGCCGTGGGGCCGCTACCAGGCGCTGCGCGCACGGGAAGAGAACGCGGAGCGCTACCGGGCCTGGCGCGGCGGGCCGGCTGCGTCGGCCGGCGAAACCACGGGTGCCGACGTCATGAAGTCCGTGCTGCGTGCCCGGGTCCGAGAGGCGCTCGTCGTGGCGGCCGCCGGCGTGGTGCTGGTCATCGCGGGCTTCGTGGTCCGGTAGCGACCGGGACGCCGGGCCCACTGGTCGCGTGCGCCGCCGGCCCGTCCGGACCGCCCTCACCGCAGCAGCCGGCGCCGCTCCACGGAGATGCAGCGGTCCATCACGACGCCCAGGCCGCCGGCCCGCGCGATCGCGGCCGCCTCCCAGCTGACGATGCCGAGCTGGAGCCAGAGGACGCGCGCGCCCGCCGCGACCGCCTCGGTCGCGTGGATCGGGCAGTGCTCGGCGCGGCGGAAGACGTCGACGATATCGAAGGGCCCCGTCGCGGCGACGGCCGCGGCAACGTCCGGGAAGGCGGCCCGGCCATGCACCGACGCGGCCCGGGGCGTCACGGGGACCGCGTCGTACCCGGCCCGCACGAGCGCGGCGAACACGTCGCCCGATGGGCGGCCGGGCCGGTCCGACGCCCCGATCACCGCGATCCGCCGCGCCGTGCGGAGCGCCTCGCGGACCTCGGGATCCCCGAGCAGCGGCACGCGCCCGCGGCCCTCCTGGAGATCAAGCATCGCGGCGAGGCGGGCTCGCTCGGCGGCATCCACGTCGCGGATCATGGCACGGCCGCCGTACACGGGCCGGGGCGCATGGCACGGCGCCGCCGCAGCGGGCCATACTGACCCGGGCGGGCCTTCACGCGGAGCGCGTCTCGCCCCGCTCGATCATTGCTCGAATGGCGAACCGGAGGCCTGCCACCGTGTCCCTGACCCCCCGCGAACGCGTCCGCATCGCCCTCGACCACGCCGAGCCCGATCGGGTGCCGATCGTCGTCGGGGCCAGCAACGCGACGGGCATGAAGATGCGGCCGTACCGCGGCCTGGCGAACCTGCTCGGGCGTCCGGCTGACGAGAGGTACATCTACGACTGGCCGGAGCTCGGGACGGCCAACCCGTCCGAGGCGATCCTCGAGCGCCTGGGCACCGACGTGCGCCCGGTCTTCGATGCCATTCCGGCCGCGACCCGGCAGCGCAACCGGAGCCGCCCGCCGCACGCCCCCTGCATCGACGACTGGGGCAGCGGCCAGGTGGAGGTGGACGAGGGCAACTGGTATCCCGGCGTCCACCCCCTGCGGGAGGCGGAGACCCTCGCCGCGATCGAGGCCTACCCGTGGCCCGACATGGACGACCTCTCGCGCGTCGCGCACGTCCGCGCAGAGGCGGCCCGGCTGGCCGCCGACGACCAGTACGCGATCATGGCGACACCGTGGCTGCTGTTCCCCCTGGAGCGGGCGTTCGCCATGCAGGGGATGGAGACGTTCCTGGGCAACCTCGCCCTGGAGCCCGAGTTCGCGGAGGCGCTCCTGCGCCGGATCGCCGGGCTCTGCACGCAGCTGATGGGCCACTTCCTGCGGGAGCTGGGCGACGACGTCGACATCATCAAGATCGGCGACGACCTGGGGACCGAGGAGTCATTGCTGATGTCACCCGCGATGTACCGCCGGATCCTCAAGCCGATCCACGCCGAGTACATCGCGTTCATCCGGGCCCACACCAGGGCCCGCATCTTCTTCCACACCGACGGCGACGTGACCGACCTCGTCGACGACTTCGTCGAGATCGGCGTGGACATCCTGAATCCGATCCAGACGTCGTCCGGGCGGATGGCCGACATCGCCGCGCTCAAGCGCCGCCATGGCGATCATCTCAGCTTCTGCGGGGCGATCGACACGAAGCGCGTCCTGCCCTACGGCACGCCGGCGGAGGTCCGGGCGGAGGTCCGCCGGGTGATCGCCACGCTGGCGCCGGGAGGTGGCTACCTGCTCGCGGCGGTCCACACGATCATGGACGAGGTCCCCCCGGAGAACATCCTGGCGATGGTGGACGCGGCGATGGAGGACGGGCGCTACCCCCTCCGGAGCTGAGCCCGTCAGGCGACGCGGACGGGCAGCGCCTGGAGCCCGCGCAGCACGAAGCGCGGCTTCCAGGCCGGCTCGGAGACCAGCTCCAGGGTCGGCATTTGCTCCAGGATCGCCCGGAACAGGACCCCCAGCTCTAGGCGGGCAAGCGGCGCTCCCAGGCAGAAGTGGATCCCGGCCCCGAACGAAAGGTGCGGGTTCGGGGCGCGGTCCAGGACAAGCCCGTCCGGGTTCGCGAACTGGGCCGGATCCCGGTTCGCCGAGGCGAACAGGAGCGCCAGCTCCTCGCCCCGGGGGATCGTGATGCCGTGGAGCTCGATGTCCTCCAGGACCCAGCGCTCGAACATCGGGGCCGGCGTGTCGAAGCGGAGCAGCTCCTCCACGGCGGTCGGCACGAGGCCGGGGTCCGCCCGCAGCGCCGCCAGCGCCTGCGGATGCCGGAAGAGCGTCCACCAGGCGTTGGCGGCCCCGTTCACCGACGCCTCGTGGCCTGCGTTGAGCAGGAGGATCGCGGTCGCGATCAGCTCGTCCTCCGAGAGGCGATCGCCGGCTTCCGCGACCAGCGCGAGCTCGCTCAGGAGGTCGGCACGGGGCCGGGCGCGCCGGTCCCGGACGAGGGTCCGCAGGTAGTCGGAGAACTCGACGGTCGCCTGCACGGCGCGGCGTTCGTCGGCTTCGCCGCGAGTCAGCTCGAACATGAGGGTCATGTCGGCGGACCACGGGCGAAGCTGCCCCCGGTCGGCGGGCGGGATCCCCAGCAGCTCGGCGATGACGGCGACCGGGAGCTGCTCGATCAGGTCGGCCAGGAGGTCGAACGCGCCGCGCTCGAGCGCGGCCGACACGAGGCCGTCCACGAGCTCGGTCACCCGCGGGCGGAGGCCCTCCACCGTCCGCGGCGTGAAGGCCGTGGAGACCAGTCGGCGCAGCCGGGTGTGGTCGGGCGGCTCCATGTCGATGAGCTGGAGGCGCTGGCTCGCTTCGAACGGGGCCTGCCACGCCGGAGGCGGCGTCCGCCCGAACTCCTCGTGGGTGGCGACGTGCACGTACGAGCGCCCCAGGCGCCGGTCCCGGAGCAGCGCGAGGACGTCCGCGAACCGGGCAACCAGCCACTGGTTGGTGGCCGGGTCGTAGATCACCGGGTGATCGGCCCGCAACCGCGCGAAGGCGGGGTACGGGTCCGCGATGAAGGCCGGGTCGGCCGGCGTGTAGCCGAGCCCGGCCGGCGTGACGGGGACGGTCACGGACGGAATCCTCCTGGCTGCGGTTAAGCCGGGCGCGCCGCGCCAAGGGCCGGCTCGCTCGGCGATCCTACGTCGCGGACTCGCGCTCGTACGGCTGGCCGTCGGCGGCCGGCGGGATGCTCCGGCCCACCACGCCCGCCAGGATCACGATGGTCAGGATGTAGGGGATCGCGTCGAAGAACTGGGCGGGGATGGCGCTCATGGCGACCCCGAGGTCGCCGCCCGGCGGGGCGATGTTGATGAGCTGTCCGAGCTGGAGGAACGTCGCGAACAGGAGTGCCGAGGCGAAGGCGCCGATGGGCGTCCAGCGTCCCATGATCATCGCCGCGAGCGCGATGAAGCCGCGCCCGTTCGTCATGCCGATCTGGAACGAGTTCGTCGCCTCGATGCTCAGGAAGGCGCCGCCCAGGCCGGCGAACATGCCGGCGATCATGACGTTCCGGTAGCGCAGGCGGATCACGTCGATCCCGACCGTCTCGGCCGCCCGCGGATGCTCCCCGACCGCGCGGGTGCGCAGCCCCCAGCGCGACCGGAACAGCCAGATCTGCGCGCCGATGATGAACACGATCACGGACATCCCGATCGGGCCCTGGTCCAGGAACATCGCGAAGATCCAGCCGACAACGGGCAGGTTCGTGAGGGCCGCCGGTGGTGTGAACTGGGCGAACTCGCCGGCGCCGGCCGGGGAGCTCTTTGAGATCAGCTGGTCCAGGTAGCCGGTCACGCCGGCGGCCGCGATGTTGATGATCGTGCCGCTGATGATCTGGTCCACCCGCAGCGAGATCGACAGCCAGGCGTGTAGGGCCGAGACGATCACCGCGACGAGGATCGCTGCGGCCAGCGCGAGCACGAGCGGGATCGTGAGCCCGAAGATCGGGCTCGGGTCGGCCGAGAACATCGGGTTCAGGGCGACGCCCACCACCCACGCGGTGAACGCGCTGGCGAGCATCGTCCCTTCGATGCCGATGTTGACCACGCCCGAGCGCTCGCAGAGGACGCCACACAGAGCCGCGAGGGCGAGCGGCGTCGCCTGCGCCATGATGCTCGACGAGTTCGGCGGGAGGACGGCGACGAGGTAGCCGATCGCCTGGAAGACGAGCCCCAGGCCCGGGATGCTATCCAGCCCGTTGATCAGCGGCGTGATGTCCATCAGATCGCCACCCCTCCACTCCCCAGCGAGGAGACCGTGGCGCCGGTGACGACCGAGCCGGCGTCCCGGCCGCTCACCCGGAGCAACCGGCGCAGCACGGGGCTCGCCACCAGGAAGAGCAGGATCGTGGCCTGGAGCACGTCGACCAGCTCCACCGGGATCTGCGCCTGGATCTGCATCAGCCCGGCGCCCGCCCGCATCCCGCCGAAGAGGAGAGCGGCGGGCACGATCACCAGCGGGTTCGAGCGGGCGAGCAGGGCGACCGCGATCGAGTCGAAGCCGACCGTGGTCCCGAAGCTCGAGGTCATCGTGTGCGTGACGCCCAGCAGGACGGACGTGCCCGCGAGCCCGGCCAGCGCTCCGCAGAAGGTCATCGTCGCGACCGTGATGAGCTTCGGCCGCATGCCGGCATACCGGGCCGCGTCCCGGTTGGCCCCGACGGACCGAACCTCGAAGCCCCAGGTGGTCCGGTACAGGAGCCACCACACGAAGAGCGCGGCGAGCACCGCCAGCAGGATCCCCAGGTGTCCGTTCGGGGCGAGGATGATCGGGAACGCGGCGTTGCCCACGTCGAAGGTGACCGGCGACGGCGACCGCGGCACCTTGAGCGGTCCACTCACCAGCGCAGCCAGGAGCTGGACCGCAATGTAGTTCATCATGATCGTGCTGACGACCTCGTGGGCGCCCGAGACCGCCTTGAGAAAGCCGGGGATGAACCCCCAGATGCCGCCCGCGACGATGCCGGCGAGCACCGCGAGCGGGATGGCGATCGCCGCGGGCGCGTTTGCCAGCGCGACGCCGGCCATGACCGCGCCGAGGGCGCCCACCAGGAACTGGCCCTGGGCGCCGATGTTGAACAGGCCGGCCTTGAAGCCGAACCCGACCGCGAGGCCGCCGAACACGAGCGGCGTCGAGTAGACGAGCGTGGAGACGATCGCGTCCGGCCCGCCGACCGCGCCGTTCACGAGGGCGCTGTACGCGGCGAGTGGAAGCCCCCAGTCGAACTTCTTGCCCGGCACGAGCAGCTCCGAGAAGAGCATGATCAACGCCCCGAGCAGCACGGACAGCACGGTCACGACGAGCGGCACGGCCACCACCGACCAGGCGCGCGCCCCGAGGCTCGCCGAAGGGCGGGAGGGGGCGGAGCCGGGAGCCGCGGACGCGGTCACGACGCTGCCTCCACGGGCGCGGCAGCTCCGCGCTCTGTGCCGCCGGTGGCCATCAGCAGGCCCACCTCGTTCTTGTCGGCGGTGCGCCCGTCGACCACGGCCACGATTCGGCCTCCGAACATGACGCCGATCCGATCGGACATCTCCAGCACCTCGTCGAGCTCCGCGGAGACGAGCAGGACGGCAGTCCCCGCGTCGCGCTTGGCGATGACCTGGCGATGGATGAACTCGATGCTGCCCACGTCCAGGCCACGGGTCGGCTGGTCGAGCACGAGCAGCTTCAGGTCGCGGTCGAACTCGCGCGCCACCACCGCCTTCTGCTGGTTGCCCCCGGAGAGGGTGCCCGCGGCCACCGTCGGGGAGGGCGTCCGGATGTCGAACCGCTCGACCGCCGAGATGGCGTCCTTCTGGATCGCGTCCCCGTTGCGCAGCACACCGTGGGCATACGGGGGCCGGTAGTAGCTGGTGAGGACCAGGTTGTCGGCGAGCGAGAACGACTTGATCAGGCCGAAGCGATGGCGGTCCGCCGGGACGTAGGCCACGGCCGCCTCGTTCATGTCGCGTGGCGAGTGGCCGGTCACGTCCGTTCCGGCGAGCGTGACCGTCCCTGCGGTCGGGTGCCGCAGGCCGATGATCGATTCGACGAGCTCGTCCTGGCCATTGCCGGCGACGCCCGCGATGCCCAGGATCTCACCGGCCCGGACCTCCAGGTCCACGCCGCGGACAGCCGGGTGCCCGCGGTCGTCCTTTGCCTCCAGGCCGGTCACGCGCAGGACCGGCGCGCCGGGGTGCGAGATGCCTCGGTCCACGGTGAGCTGCACTTCCCGGCCGACCATGAGCTCGGCCAGGTCGTCCTCGTTCGTCTCGCTGGGGAGCCGCTGGCCCACGACGCGACCGCGGCGGATCACGGTGATCCGGTCCGCGACCTCCAGGACCTCGTAGAGCTTGTGGCTGATGAAGACGATGCTGTGACCCTCCGTGGCCAGCCGCCGGAGCACGGCGAAGATCTCCTCGGTCTCCTGCGGCGTGAGCACCGCGGTCGGCTCGTCAAGGACGAGGATGCGGGCGTTCCGATAGAGCGCCTTGAGGATCTCCACCCGTTGCTGCCAGCCGACGGAGAGCGACCCGACCTTCGCCTCCGGGTCGATCTCGAAGCCGAACCGCCGGCCCAGCTCGACGATCCGCCGGTGGGCTTCCTTGCGGTCAAGGAAGATCCGGTTGGCCATCGTCTCCTCGCCGAGGAGGATGTTGTCCGCCACGCTCAGGACGGGCACGAGCATGAAGTGCTGGTGGACCATGTTGATCCCGCGGGCGATGGCGTCCGACGGGCCGGCGATCCGGATCGGCTTGCCGTCGAGGAGGATCTCGCCCTCGTCGGGCCGCGCCAGCCCGTAGAGGACGTTCATGAGCGTGGTCTTGCCCGCCCCGTTCTCGCCCAGCAGGGCATGGATCTCGCCCGGCCGGACCTCGAGGCTGATCCCGTCGTTGGCGACCACGCCCGGGTAGCGCTTCGTGATCCCGCGCATCTCGAGCGCGGGGGTGATCTCGGTGCCCGTCGGTTCCGTCATGCGCGTGGCTCCCGGGGTGGGCGGGGGAGATACGCGGACGGGCCGGCCGCGTGCGGCCGGCCCGTCCGGAATGTGGACCGCTGGGTTGGGCCGCCTAGGGGGCGACGCCGCAGCCGGTGGTGGGACAGGTCTGGAGGGTTCCGGCCTTCATCGCGGCAAGGGCCGAGTCGAGCGATGCCTGGACTTCAGGACCGAACAGGCTCGCCTTGTCGTGGAACGGGGACGCCCCGATCCCGTCGTTGGCGGCGTTGTAGAGCTGATCACCCGAGATGAACGTGCCCCCGGCGAACGCCATGATCGCCTGGTTCACGGCCGACTCCAGGTGCTTCTCCGCGCTGGTGATGATGCAGGCGTTGGCCGGCGCGCCAAGCGACAGCCACTGGTCCACATCGACGCCGATGCCGTAGATGTTGTTCTCGCAGGCGGCCTCGAGGACGCCGTTGCCGGTCTTGCCGGCGACCTGGAACAGGACGTCGACCTTGTTGGTCTTGATGAAGGTCTCGGCGAAGACCTTGCCGCCGGCCGGGTCGTTGAAGGCCGCGGCCGAGAAGTCGTGGGTCACATAGGAGGACTTCACGACGATGTTCGGCTTGATCGACTTGGCGCCGAGCTCGTAGCCCTGGATGTAGCGGACGCAGGAGGCGCACAGCGTGGTGCCGCCGATGGCGCCGATGATGTTTGCCTTGCTGGCGTAGGCCGCGACGATCCCGGCCAGGTAGCCGGCCTGATCCTCGGCGAAGTAGAGCGAGGTGTAGTTCGGCAGGAGCGTCTTCGCGTCACCCTTGCAGGCGAACGTCGAGTCGGGATTGCCCTGCGGGTCGACGCAGATGGGGGACTGGTCCACGCCGATGAAGTGGATCGTCGGGTTGGCCTTGGCGGCGGCAACCGTGTCGTTCGTCAGGTTGAAGCCGACCGTGACGATCACGTCGAACTTCTGGTCCACGAACTGCTGGATGTCCGCCTTGTACTCGGAGGCGTCCTTGGGGACGATCGAGGGCGGGGTCGCGGCGCCCAGCGTCGTCGCCGCATCCACGGCGCCCTTGTAGCTGTACTCGTTGAAGCCCTTGTCGTTCAGGGTTCCGATGTCGGTGACGACGCCGATCTTGAGCGCCGACGCGGACGCGGCAGGGGACGGGCTCGCCGCGACGGACGGAGCGGCCGACGGCGCCATGGACGGCGCGACGGAGGCGGCAACCGATGGCGCGGCCGACGGAGGCGCGGGCGTTGGCGTGGCCGACCCGCTGCAGGCAGACGCAACGATGGCGAGCGTCGCCGCGAGCAGGCCGAGCCGGCTTCTGCGAGTGATCATGAACTCCTCCTTGCGCGAACTGGACCTCGGGCGAGGCGCGGTGGGCGCGATCGCCCGGCGCGGCCGGGCGGCTTGTGTGGCGCATGGTACCGAGCGCCCGGTGGCCGGACAAGATGCGTGGCATCGCGTCTCTGCCCGGTTGAAGAATAGGGTCGTCAGGCGACGCGTGCGCGCCGATCGCGCGGTCCGGAGGCCCGCGAGCGTGAAAGCCGCGCGGCGCCCGCCTCAGCCGCGCCCCGAGTCCCTGGAGCGGATACGCTGCGGGCGTGATTCCGCGGCCCGTGATCCTCGACTGCGACCCCGGCCACGACGACGCCCTGGCCATCCTTCTCGCGCTCGCGCGCCCCGAGCTCCAGGTGCTGGGGATCACGACCGTGGCCGGCAACGCGAGCGTGGAGAACACGACCCGCAACGCCCTTCGCGTCCTGACGCTCCTGGGCCGGACGGACGTCCCGGTGGCGGCCGGGGCGGCCCGCCCGCTCGTCCGGTCCGGCCGCGTCGCTGACCACGTCCACGGTGCGTCCGGCCTCGACGGCGCGGACCTGCCGGAGCCGGCGACCGGGCCGGTCGCGGAGGGCGCCGTGGAGCTGCTGGCCCGGCTCGTCCGAGCGTCGCCGGACCCGGTCACGCTCGTCCCGACCGGACCGTTGACGAACATCGCGCTCTTCGTGCGGACGCACCCGGAGCTGCTCCCGCGGATCGCCCAGATCAGCATCATGGGCGGCGCGATCGGGGAGGGGAACCTCACCGCCTCAGCGGAGTTCAACATCTGGGCCGACCCGGAGGCTGCCGCGATCGTGCTCGACTGCGGCCGGCCCGTTGCGCTGGTGCCGCTGGAGGTCACCCACGCCGCGCTGTTCCGCAACGCCGACATCCCGCGCCTGGAGGCGCTCGCCACGCAGGCCGGCCGCATCTTCGCCGACCTCCTGCGCTTCTTCGCGATCTTCCACCGCGAGCGCTACGGCTGGGACGGCTCGCCGATCCACGACGCCGTCGCGGTCGCCCGTCTCGTGGCGCCGGGCCTCGTGACGGAGGTGC
>JARLHH010000008.1 GCA_031292335.1 Candidatus Limnocylindrales bacterium
ACGAATGCCACGATCGGAATGCCCTCCCCGGGAGAGGAAGGCAGCGAGTCCGCGCCCGACGAGCGATGGGCGATGTCTCTGGCGACACGTCCGGCGGGGATGAGACCAAGCCCGAGAACGCGGGGACTGCGACGCCGTGCTGTCCTCAACGACGACGGGATGTTGCCGACTCCCGAGAGTGTCGACGCCGCCCGAATACTGAGCACTTCTCGCCGGTCGAAACCTGAGCACCCCTGACCAGGCTGACTGGCACCCTCGAACGAGCAGGATCTCGCCACGAGGGAGGAAGGAGTGCATCAGGTGGAGGACTGGGCCGAGGTTCATCGGCTCTTCCATCGCGAGGGACGGTCCAAGGCGGCGATCGCCCGGGCGCTCGGCATGAGCCGCAACACCGTCGACCGGCTCCTCGACCTGTCCGCGCCGCCGCGGTACCGGCGAGCGCCGGCGGGCAGCCAGGTCCACCCGTTCGCCGAGCGGATCGCGGCGATGCTGGCAGTCGACCCGACGGTCCGGGCGACGGTGATCCGGGAGCGCCTGCGCCCGGACGGGTACCAGGGCGGGATCACCATCCTCAAGGAGCACCTCGCCCGGGTGCGCCCGCCGTTCCTCGCCGCCCGGACGTACCAGCGCACGGCATACGGCCCGGGCGAGATCGGCCAGGTCGACTGGTGGCACACCGGGGCCCAGGTCCCGGTGGGGCACGGCCGCACCCGCGAGGCGTTCGGCCTCGTGACGACGCTGCCCTTCTCGGCGGCGCACGCGATCACGTTCAGCCTGTCCCGGACGACCGCCGACCTGCGGACGGGGCTCGTCGGCTGCGTCACCCGCCTGGGCGGCGTCCCGGGCGCCTTCGTGTTCGACAACGACACCTCCGTCGTCGCGTCGGGCACCGGATCGAGGGCGAGGCTTCATCCTGAGGTGGCGGGCCTGCTGGGCGCCCTCCACGCACGGGCGATCGTCCTGCGCCCGGCCGACCCCGAGGCCAAGGGCGGAGTGGAGCGGACGATCGGGTACGCCGAGACGAGCTTCCTGCCCCTGCGCACCTTCACCTCCCTCGACGACCTCCAATCGCAGCACGACGCCTGGGCCGCCGAGGTTGCGTACCGCCGCCACATCCGGCGCCTCGGGGGCCGGGTCGCCGACCGGTACGCCGCCGAGCGCCCGTATCTCGCGGCCGTACCCAATCCCATCCCCGACACCGATCTCCATCTCGAGGCCCGCGCCGGGCGCGACGCCTTCGTCCGGGTATGCGGGGTCGACTACTCGGTGCCGCCCGCCTTCGCCGGCCGGCGGATCGCGGCCCGGGTGAGCCCGGCCGTCGTCTCGCTATCGTGCGAGGGAACCGAGATCGCCCGCCACGGCCGCAGCTTCGCGCCCGCGGACGTCGTGCTCGACCCGGCGCACGGCCGGGCGATCCGTCTCGCCCGCGAGGCGCGCGAGCGGCTGCGCGCCGGCGATGCCGAGGTGCCGCCCGTCGACCTGACCCGGTATGACCGCCTCTGGGAGGTGCCGGCATGAGCGAGACCGCGGCAGCCGAGCTGGCGTATCTGTCCCGGGCCCTCAAGGCGCCCCGCCTGCGGGCCGTCTCGGGACGGCTCGCCGAGCGGGCGAGAGACGAGGGCTGGGAGTACGAGGCATACCTCGCGGCGGTCCTCACCGAGGAGGTGACGACACGCGACAGCCACGGCGGGAGTGCCCGGGTGAAGGCCGCCCGCTTCCCCGCCGTCAAGACCCTCGACGACTTCGACTTCACGATCCAGGCGTCGGTCAGCCGCCAGGTCATCGCCCACCTCGCCCAGCTCGATTTCCTCGCCGAGGCACAGAACGTGGTGTTCCTGGGACCCCCGGGGACCGGCAAGACCCACCTGTCGATCGCCCTCGGGGTTCAGGCCGCCCGGCGGGGGCACCGGGTCGCCTTCGCCACCGCCCACCAGTGGGTCAACCGGCTGGGCGCCGCCAAGCGGGCGGGACGGCTCGACGAGGAGCTCGAGCGCCTGGGACGCTTTCCCCTCCTCATCGTCGACGAGGTGGGGTACATCCCGTTCGACCCCGAGGCCGCGGCGCTGTTCTTCGCCCTCATCAGCTCGCGGTACGAGCGGCGGAGCCTGATCGTGTCGTCGAACAAGACCTTCAGCGCCTGGGCCGAGATCTTCGGCGACCCGGTCGCAGTCGCGGCCATGGTCGACCGCCTCGTGCACCACGCCGAGGTGATCGTCCTCAAGGGCGACTCGTACCGCCTGCGGGGCAAGCGGGAGGAGGTGCTGACCGGGCAGAAGGAGCGCTGACCTGCTCAGGTTTCGGCCGGCGATTCCTGCTCAGGTTTGGACCGGCGTTGACAGCGTTCGACCGACCAGAACGGCAGCGTCGGCTCCGAGCACGATTCGGGGGGGCCGATCGTGGGGTCATCGGCTCGAGCGCTCGCGGTTGACGGGCGATCGAGATGAGAGGGACGGCACCATCGATGGATCGGCAGTCCGAGCCTGGGATCGGAAGGACGATCGCTTTGGTCTTCGATGCCTTGACCGCGACTCCCTGGTTCGTGACGGCACCCCTGTTCCGCCCCTGGCACCTCCGCTGGGGCGCCACCGCGGACGAGGCGCACGGTGCGATGCCGGGTGACGAGGTCGTGCCGAGAGCGCAGTTCA
>JARLHH010000384.1 GCA_031292335.1 Candidatus Limnocylindrales bacterium
ATCCCCTGGCGCACCCGGACCGGGCGGGCCAGCCCGATGACGCGCCGCAGCGGTCCCGCGCCCGGCGCCTCGCTCGTCAGCCCCCTCATGCGACGGCATGCACTGGCACAGGGCCGGCAGTGGGTCCCGGTGGATCGGCCTGCGACGATGGGCCGGCGTCGGGGTCCCCGGGCACGCCAGCGTCGACGCGCCAGTCCAGCCGGACCACGCGGTCGGCGAGGGCGAGCGCGGCAGGCCGATGCGCGACGAGGATCACGGCCCGCCGCTCGCTCCGGGCGAGATCCCGGACGGCCGCCAGGACCTGCTGCTCGCTCGCCTCGTCGAGGCCGGCGGTCGGCTCGTCGAGCAGGACCAGCGGGGCATCCCGCACGATGGCCCGGGCGATCGCCACCCGCCGGCGCTGACCGCTGGACAGGCCCGCCCCGCGCTCCCCGAGGACAGTGGCGGGATCGAGCTCACCCAGCCCCACCGCCGCGAACGCGGCCCGGACGACGGCATCGGGAGCGTCCGGCGCACCGAGCCGGACATTCTCGGCGAGCGTGGCCGCGAACAGGTACGCGTCCTGGGCGACCCAGGCGACCCGGCCGCGCCAGGCGGCCGGGTCCAGCTCGTCGAGCGCCACCCGGCCGGCGCCGCTGCCCAGCCAGACACGGCCCTCGTCCGGCGGCAGGAGGCCGGCGATGACCGCGAGGAGCGTCGTCTTCCCCGCTCCGCTCGGCCCGGCGAGGGCCACCACCTCGCCCGCGCGGACCGAGAGCGAGGCGCGCCAGGGCGCGAGCAGCCCACGCTCCGGCTGGCGGACCGTGACGTCCTCCACGTACAGGCAGGCCACTCGCAGGTCCGGAACGTCGGTCCGGCGTCCGGTCGGCGGCTCGGGCGCGTCGACGATCGCGAATGCCTGCTCCGCCGCCCCCATCCCCTCCTCGGCGGCGTGGAACTGGGCGCCGAGCTGGCGGAGCGGGAGGTACGCCTCCGGGGCCAGGACCAGGACGAACAGCCCGGTCCGCAGGTCCAGCTCTCCGGCCACCAGCCGCAGGCCGATCCCTACCGCGATCAGCGCCACCGAGAGCGTCGCGAACAGCTCGAGGACGAACGCGGACAGGAACGCGACCCGCAGCGCCACCAGCGTCTCCCGGCGGTAATCGTCGGTCGTCTGCTCGAGCGCGGCGACCTGGACGCGGGCGCGCCCGAAGACCTTGAGCGTGGGCAGGCCGGCCACCACGTCGAGGAAGTGGTGCGCGAGGCGGGCCAGCGCGTTCCAGCGCCGGCGCCGACGGCGCTCCGAGGCCATGCCGACCAGGACCATGAAGAGCACGACCAGGGGCACCGTCGCCAGGATCGTGACCGCGGAGATGGCGTCCGATCCGAGGATCGTCACGACCACCACGACCGGCACGACCGACGCCAGGATGAGCTGCGGCAGGTACTTCGCGAAGTAGCCGTCGAGCGCATCGACGCCCCGGGTGGCGAGCGCGACAACCTCGCCGCTCCGGGCGGTGGCCGACCAGCGCGGGCCCATCCCGACGGCGCGCCGCAGGAGCGCCAGGCGCAGCCTCGACTTCACCTCCGCGGAGGCCCGGTGGGCGGCCGACTCCTGGGCCCAGGCGACGCCGGCCCGCGCGGCCAGGATCAGCCCGAGCAGGCCAACCGTGCCGCCCAGGGTCGCGAGTCCGGCCCGCTCCTGGAACGCCGCGCTGATCGCGTCGGCCAGCAGGCGGGCCTGGGCGATCGCCAGTCCCGCCGTCGCCAGGCCCAGCGCGACGCTGACCGCGAGGTGAAGCCGGGTTCTCCGAGCGATCCGGAAGAGGCGGGGATCGACGGGCCTCAGGCCCCGGCTCCCGTCTCGTCCGGCGGGATCTGGTTCACGCCGATCCGGCGCCGGAAGACCCAGTAGGTCCAGCCCTGGTAGAGCAGGACGAGCGGCGTGAAGATGACGGCGACCACGGTCATGATCGAGAGCGTGTACGAGGTGGAGGACGCGTTCGTCGTCGTGAGGCTGTAGGCCGCGTTGGTCGTCGAGGGCATGACGTCCGGGAAGAGCGCCACGAAAAGCGCCACCACGGCGAGCGCGATCGTGACCGCGGTGCCGGCGAACGCCCAGCCCTCGCGCCCGCGACGGTTCGCCAGCAGGGCGCCGACGAGGGCGAGCGCGGCGAGGACCGACAGGGTCGCCGACGCGGGGTCGCCCGTCTTCTGCTGCGTCCAGGCAAGGAAGACGACCGCGAGCACGGCGGCGGCGAGGCCGACCCGGCCGACCAGGCGGCCGGCCCGGACGCGGATGTCACCGGTGGTCTTGAGGGCCAGGAACGCGGCGCCATGGGTGACGAAGAGGGCGAGCGTCGTCAGGCCGCCCAGCAGCCCGTACGGGTTGAGGAGCGTGAGCAGGCTGCCGGTGAACTCGTGGTTGGCGTCGATCGGGACGCCGCCCACGATGTTCGCCAGCGCGGTGCCCCACAGGATGGCCGGGAGGAGCGAGCCGAAGAAGATCGCCAGGTCCCATCCCCGCCGCCACGAGGCCTCCGGGCGCTTGCTCCGGAACTCGAACGCGACGCCGCGCAGGATCAGCGCGACGAGGATCAGGAAGAGCGCCAGGTAGAAGCCC
>JARLHH010000074.1 GCA_031292335.1 Candidatus Limnocylindrales bacterium
GAGCGTCGCGGTGTAGTGGTACGGGCCGTAGACGAGCCCCGTGGCGACGCCGACCTCCTCGAAGATCCAGGACGTGACCGTTGTGATCGCGAAGAACGCCAGGGTCAGCCGCACGCCCAGCGAGACTGACGCATGCCACAAGCTGAGAAGCAGGAGGATGACGATCAGGCCGTTGAGGCCGCCGAGGCTCATGGGCAGCCTGGATCCCCGTCGACCCGACCGGTCGCGGCTCTACAGGGAGGCTTCGATTGCGGCGGCGATCTCGACGAACTCCCTGGCATCGACTTCCGCGCCCAGGCCCATCGATGTCATGCGCGGCAGGGTGTTGATCACAAGCAGTGAGCCGCCCTCGTGCGGCGCGATGGCGAAGATCCGGGGGGCCTTGACCTTGATCGAGCCCATCTCGGCCTCGGTGCGCGCGAACTTGTCGACGCGCTTGGCGAGATCCTTGGCGGCGTTGAGCCTGGCCGCCGCGGTCGCATCGCCCAGGAACCTCGGCGTCCCGAAGCTCTTGTGTCCCTCGATCGACACCTCGCCGGCCACGGGCCTGGCAAGGGTCGCGCTGTACAGGAGCGAGCCGACGTAGGCGCCGATGCCCTGGCGTTCGACCCGGGCCCGCAACGTCGCCTCGCGCGCGCCAGGGAGTGAGAAGACGAGCGTGAACAGCAGGCTCGTCCTGCCCCCGCCCAGGACGGCGCCGATGTCGACGAGCACGCTGGCGAGGTTCGTGGCGCCAAGCCCGGCGTCCTCCACCTGGTACTCAATCGGGTCCGTGGCTCCGAGGTCCTTGCGGAGCTTCTCCTCCACCGCGGGGCCGATCTTGCCGGGGTCCTGGTTCCCGTAGATCAGGTTGTTCACGGACGTCCCCCTCATTCCGTCACGGCCGAGCGCCAGAGTTGGGCGTTGCGGTTCGCTCGTCGTGGGTGTGCCAAGCATAGGGGGCCGAGTGCGCCGCGCATCGTGATCGCCAAGGCCCGACCACGAACCGACCACCTGCTGGATTGCCACCGCCGCGGTCGTCGCCGACCACGACGCCGCCGCGGACATCTCCCTGCGTCGTGCGCCCGTCTCGTATGCTGCCGCCCTCGCCTCATTCGGGTCAGCGGGAGCGGAGGTTTCGGTACGTGAGCTTCGATGTCGCCGCCGAGGCCTATGACGGCTTCATGGGCCGGTTCTCGCGCCTGCTGTCCGGTCAGATGGCGGACCTCGCCTCCGTCCGTGCCGGGCAGCGAGTGCTCGACGTCGGGTGCGGCACGGGCGCGCTGACGGGCGAGCTGGTCGAGCGGCTGGGGCCCTCCGGGGTGGCTGCCACGGATCCGTCCGAGTCGTTCGTGGCCGCGACGCGGGCGCGCCATCCGGGCGTCGACGTCCGCCTCGCGCCGGCCGAGCGGCTGCCGTTCGGGGACAAGTCGTTTGACGCGGCCCTGGCCCAGCTGGTCGTCCACTTCATGACGGACCCTGTCGCGGGGCTCACCGAGATGGGCCGCGTCACGCGGCGCGACGGTGTCGTCGCCGCGTGCGTCTGGGACCACTTCGGGAGCCAGGGCCCCCTCCGGCTGTTCTGGGACGCCGCCCGGGCGATGGATCCCGACGTCGACGACGAGTCGCATCGACCCGGTACGCGCGAAGGCCAGCTGGCCGAGCTATTCCGGGCCGCGGGGCTGCGCGCTGTCGAGGCGACGGCCCTGTCCGTGCGACTGGAGCACGCGACGTTCGAGGCATGGTGGGAGCCGTTCACGCGTGGCGCCGGCCCTGCCGGTGCCTACCTCGCGAGCCTTGAAGACGGCCGGCGCTCGGAGCTGCGCGACCGGTGCCGGCGCCGGGTGTCGGCGGAACCGTTCGCGACGACCGCCGCAGCGTGGGCCGCGCGCGGCCTTGTGTGACCCGTCCTGGCGCCACGCCTCGCCACGCTTGTTGCCCGCGCGCCAGCATTGGGTAGGAGACCGGAGGCGAGAGAGTTGCCGCCGACGCGCGGCCTCGGCCTACCGGGTCGTCGTCGGGCTCTCCCGGTCGCCGTGCCAGAAGCCGGCGAGGGCGTCGGCTATGGCCTGCTGCTCGGCCGGCGTCAGCCGGCCGCCGAACTCGCGCTCGATGACGCGCAGGTGCTCGACGAACGCCGCGTCGTGTCGCCGTCGCCCTTCGGGTGTCA
>JARLHH010000385.1 GCA_031292335.1 Candidatus Limnocylindrales bacterium
GCGGAGGAGGTCCCGGATCCGGGGAGCTTCGTCCTGCGCGACTACTTCGGCGAGGGCGTCCTGCTGGTCCGCGGCGGTGACGACACCGTTCGCGCGTTCTACAACGTGTGCCGCCATCGCGGCACCGCGGTGGAGGAGCGCGAATGCGGGACGGCGGTCCGGTTCCAGTGCCCTTACCACGCCTGGATCTATGACCTGGACGGGCGGCTCATCCGGGCCCGGCACACCGAGGACCTCGAGGACTTCAGCCTCGCGACCTCCGGGCTCACCCCGATCCGCGCGGAGGTCTGGGGCGGCTGGGTCTTCCTCTGCTTCGACGACGCGACGCCCGGGCTGGAGGCCTACCTGGACGACTGGTTCGGTCACCACGCGAGCTTCGAGCGGGACTTCGGCCGGCTCCGGCGGGCAGCCCGGCTGGAGTACGAGGTGGCGGCGAACTGGAAGATCGTGGCCGAGAACTATTCCGAGTGCTACCACTGCCCGGGGGTCCACCCGCTCCTCAACAAGCTCACCCCGTACGACCTGGGCGAGGACTTCTTCCCGAGCGGCCCGTGGAAGGGCGGCTGGATGGTGTTCGCGAACGGCTGCGAGACGATGTCGATGGATGGCCGGCGGCACGGGCGGCCGCTCCTGTACGCTCGCGACGAGACGGAAGCCGGCCGGATCTACTACTACATCCTCTGGCCCAACCTGATCGTCTCGGTCCATCCGGACTACGTGCTCACGCACCAGGCCTGGCCGGACGGGCCCGACCGCTCGACGGTGATCTGCGACCTGTACGTCGACGTCGACTCGGTGAGTTCGGTCGACGTCTCGGGCGCGGTGGAGTTCTGGGATCTCACCAATCGGCAGGACTACCATGTCGTGGAGCTCCAGCAGCGGGGCACCCGCTCGCGGAGCTGGCAGGCCGGACGCTACTCGAACCAGGAGGCCTCGGTCCACGCCTTCGACCTGATGTGCGCCGACCGCTACGCGATGGACGGCCGCCGGACGGAGCGCGAGGCTCGCACCGAGGTCCCGAACGCGGAGAAGCGGATGGCCGCCCGCGCGCGGAGCGCAGCGCCCGCGGCCGACGAGATCTAGCGCCAGCGGCACCGGCAGTGCCGGCAGCGCCGGCGCGGGCGAGCCGTCGGTCCCGTCGCTCCCGGCTACGCTGTCGGCGTGCCGGTCCTCGCCCTGAAGCTCATCCTGACGCCGCTCCTGATCGGCGGCGCGAGCCTCGCCGCACGGCGGTGGGGACCGGCGATCGGGGGCTGGCTGGTGTCCCTCCCGCTCACCAGCGGCCCGGTGACGTTCTTCCTTGCGTTGGACCACGGGACGCCGTTCGCTGCGACGGCCATCGTCGGGTCGCTCATGGGCCTCGCGGCGATCGCGGGGTTCACGCTCGCCTTTGCCGCCGGGCTGGTCCGGGCCGGGCCCCGGACGGGCATCCTGCTGGCGATCGTCGCGTTCGCGTCGATCGGCGTGCTCGTCGAGCCGGTGCTGAACGCCCCGGCCGGGATCCTGTTCGTGGTCGTGCTCGCGGCGCTGGCGGTCGCGCTTCGGCTGCTGCCGGAGTCGGGGGCCCGCCGGGCCGCCGGGCCGCATCCGGCGTGGGACCTGCCGGCACGGATGGCGATCGGGACCGGGCTGGTGGTCGGCCTGACGACGTTCGCGCCGCTGCTCGGTCCGCACACGAGCGGGATCATCGCCACCTTCCCCGTGTATGTCTCGATCCTGACCCTGTTCACCCACCGGCAGGAGGGATTGCCGGGCGCGCTGGACGTCCTGCGCGGGCTCCTGGTGGGGCTGTTCGGGACGGCCGCCTTCATGCTCGTCCTGGCACTTGGGCTCATCCCGCTCGGGATCGGGCCGGCGTTCGGGCTGGCGCTGGCGATCACACTGGCGATCCAGGCCGTGGCGCTCCGCTCCGTCCGCGCGGGCGCCGGTCCGGCCGTGGAGCTCGAGTCCGTCTGAGGCGGCGCCGGGAAGCGCCGACCGCAGGCACACCTCGCGCGAGGGCGACGTCCTTCTCGGGTCAGGCCCCGCCCTGCGCCCGCCGCGCGGCAACCCGGTCGGCGATCCGTGCCGCGGCGTCCGACCAGCCGGAGTCAAAGAGGCGGCCACGCTCATCGAGGTCGATGAAGAGCGGCGCGTGGTCGGACGGGACGGGCTTGCCCTTCCGGGCCTCGCGGTCAACCTCGACGTCGACGATGCGCGCGGCGACCGGCGCCGTGGCGAGCAGGTGGTCGATCCGCATCCCCTCGTCGCGCTGGAAGTTGCCGGCGCGGTAATCCCACCAGGTGAAGCGTCGCAGCTCGGGGTTCCGCTCGCGCCAGGTGTCCTCGAGCCCCCAGTCCAGCAGGGAGCGGAATGCCTCCCGTTCCGGCCCGGAGACGTGCGTTCCGCCGTGCGCAGCGTCCGGGTCCCACACGTCGCGGTCGGCCGGGGCGACGTTGAAGTCCCCGCCGATCACGAGCGGCGTGCCGGAATCCTGGGTCTCGTCCAGCCAGCGTCGCAGCCGCGCGAACCAGGCCAGCTTGCCGGCGTAGAACGGGGAGCCGACCTCGCGCCCGTTCGGCGCGTAGATCGAGACGACCCGCACGCCACCACAGAGCGCGCTCACCATGCGGGCCTCCGAGAGCGGGTCGAAGTCACCGCTCTCCCCCGGGACCGGTGCGCCCGCGGCCGTCGAGCGAACCGGTCCGTCCCCGAAGTTCGTGACCACGTCCGAGAGACCGACCCGGCTCGCGATCGCGACACCGTTCCAGCGCCCCTCCCCGTGGTGCAGCAGCTCGTAGCCGGCCATGGAGAAGGGGAGCAGGGGAGCGCTGTCGTCCGACAGCTTCGTCTCCTGGAGCAGCAGCACGTCGGGCGCGGCGCGCTCCAGCCACCACTCGACCTTCTCGAGGCGCGCCTTGAGCGAGTTGACGTTCCAGGTCGCGATCCTCATCGGTCAGTACCGCCGGCCGCGCTGGCGGGCCAGGTCGAACGTG
Organism: Candidatus Limnocylindrales bacterium; assembly: GCA_031292335.1. GTDB lineage: Bacteria > Chloroflexota > Limnocylindria > Limnocylindrales > CSP1-4 > CTSoil-043. The sequence goes on from JARLHH010000385.1 coordinate 2,976, forward strand.
GCGGTGTCCGCGATCGCCATCACCGCCATCGTGCCGGCCTGGACCGGGTCGGTGACGACCAGGTCGACATGCTCCGTGATGGAGCCCACCATGTTCAGGGCGATGATCGGAATTCCGACCGCTCGAAGCTCGTCGGCGGCCCGGCTGATGTCGCCGCCCATGATCGAGCCCGCGAGGACCAGGCAGCGGGCGCGCGGCAGGTCCGCGACGGCTCGAACCGCACCGGCGATGTTCGCCTCGCCCACGAGGGCGATCGTGTCGACCGAGATCCGCTCGCCGCGCAGGTTGTGGCGGTCCGCCTCGGAGACTGCGCCGAGCGCGACCTGGGCCACCTGTGCGCCGCCGCCGACCACGATGATCCGCTTGCCGAAGATTCGGTCCATGGTCCGGGTCGCGCGCCGCTCCCGGACGCCTGGCGCGCCGGCCACGGCCGCGTCCAGGCGCTCCTCGTCGACTCCCTCGACCTCGATCTCCGTCTCCACGGCAGGCCCGGCGTCCGCGTCTTCGAGGCGCCGAACGGTGCTCATGGTGCGGACGGTCGCGCCCGCCAGCGCGAGCGCGCCCAGGATCGCGGGCAGGGCGCCCGGCGTGTCCTCGTGGATCACCCGGATCGCCACGGTCGGCGGGACCGCGCCCGCCCGACGCGCGCTCACCGGCGCATCAGCGCGCCCACGACATCGCTTCGCGGCGCACGTGGATCAGCGGTCCGCGAGGCCGCGGGCAAGGTCGGCCAGCGCTCCCGGGCCAGCCAGCCCGTGCGGGTCGGTCGGGTCGTGCTCGTCGAAGGAGACGCCCAGGCCGGTCAGCGCCTCGCGCGTGGCCGCCGCGTCACTCGTGGTGAGCATCAGCTCCCCGTCCGTGTCCTCGGCGACACCCACGATGCCCGTGATGTTGACGCCGCGCTCGGCGAGCGCGGCAGCGGCCCGGGCGAGCGAACCCGGGGCATCGTCGAGCCGCACCGTGAACCAGACGGACACCTTCGATCACCTCCGCCGCGATGGTAGCGCCGCACCCCACGTCCTGCTGCAGCCGTGTCCCGCCGGAGCCGGCCGGCGGCTCGTTCGCGCGGAGCCGGCCGACGCCCGGACCGGGTAGCGCTACGATCCCCGCATGCCCGCCGCTCCCGCGCCCAGCGTCCAGGTCTTCGGCCGCGAGGACAGCCAGGCCACTCGGGCCGCGCTTCGCTTCTTCAAGGAACGCCGAGTCGGCGTGCACTTCGTTGATCTGCGGCGCAAGCCGATCGCGCCGGGCGAGCTGCAGCGCTTCGTCGCGAAGCTCGGCGCCGGCTCCCTTGCCGACACCTCGTCGCGGACGTGGCGGGATGCCGGCCTGGGCTATCTCCGCATGGACGAAGACGAGCTGGCGGCCCGGCTGCTCGCCGATCCGCGCCTGCTGCGCCTTCCGCTGGTCCGAAACGGCACGGCCGTGACCGCCGGACCGGCCGACGCGACCTGGAAGACCTGGTTCAGCGCGCCGGGACCGTAGCCCGGCCGTCACTCGCCCGCCACACGCGACCGGAGGTCTCGATGCCTGCCAGCGACGCCCCGCCCCCATCCCGATCCGACGAACCGAGCCGCATCCGCACCCGCGCGGTGGACGGCGAACCGATCACGACCGGCCGCGACAAGCCCCGACGCGCGGGGCGGCTCATGGTCCGGCGGGAAGCGGTGGACCGGCAGATGCCGTCCCGGGCCGGCACCGCCGACGAGCGGCTCCTGCGGCGCAGCCGAACCGCCTTTCTCGACTCGGACCCGTGGCGGACGCTGCGGATCCAGGCCGAGTTCGTGGAAGGGTTCGACGCGCTGGCCGGTGTCGGGCCGGCCGTCACGGTCTTCGGCTCCGCGCGGGTGGCCGAGGGCGAGCCCGTCTACGAGCAGGCGCGCGAGCTCGGTCGCCTCCTCGCCGAGGCGGGCCTCACGGTGATCACCGGTGGCGGCCCGGGCGTGATGGCCGCGGCGAACCGCGGGTGCTTCGAGGCCGGCGGCTTCTCGGTCGGCTGCAACATCGAGCTGCCGCACGAGCAGTGGCTCAACCCGTGGGTGGACCTGGGTGTCGAGTTCCGCTACTTCTTCGTCCGAAAGACGATGTTCGTGAAGTACGCGGAAGGGTTCGTGATCTTCCCGGGCGGGTTCGGGACGCTCGACGAGCTGTTCGAGTCGCTGACCCTGATCCAGACCGGCAAGATCAAGCACTTCCCGGTCTTCCTCGTGGGGAGCGTGTACTGGAACGGTCTCCTGGCCTGGTTCCGCGAGACGTTGCTCGCGGCCCGCACGGTCACCGAGGCCGACCTCGAGCTCTTCACGGTGACCGACGATCTCGACCAGGTGGTGCGGGGCCTGCTCGCGTTCGTCGAGACGAACGATCCCGCCCACGCGTCCGAGGAAGGCTGAGGCCCGGCCTCAGGGAAGCGGGATCGCGATCTCGATCATCCCGTCGACGACGCGGACCGGGTAGTGGCGCAGGCGCCGGACCCGGGTGAGACGACGCGCCTCAGCCTTGAGCCCGGCCGGTTCCGGCTTGGGGGGCGAGCCCGGGGGTGACCAGGGCAGGTGCGGCGCGCCGTTGGCATCGAGGCCGCCGGTCGTCGGCATCCGGACCGTCTCGCCGCTGCAGAGGTCGAATCGCCCGTTGTGCAGCGGGCAGTCCACGATGCAGCCCTCGAGCCGCCCGAGCGAGAGCGGCGCCGCCATGTGCGGGCAGCGGTCGTCGACCGCGAGGATTCCCGCCGGCACGGAGGCGAGGAGCAGGTCCAGGTCGCCGTGACTCACCCGGACCATCCCGCCCGCCGGCAGGTCCGCGACGGGAAGCACCGCGACGAACGGAGCGCCGGCACTGCCCGGGACGGCGAGCGACGGCGGCGTCAGCGCGACGAGGGGAGCCTGGGGCAGCCCTGGCTCCGCGGCTCCGCGCTCACGCCCGGGAACCTGGGGCCCAGAGGAACCGCCCTGGGTGTCGCTCACCGGGAGCCTAGTCCCCGGCCAGGACGCGCTGGGGCGCCAGGGCCTCCGCACCCGGACGGGCCGGCGTGGCCGTGCGGCCGGACTCGCCGACGGCAGGCCCGATCGACGAGCGGAGCGGGATCTCGCGGATGACGAAGACGGCCAGGAGCGCGAGCAGCGAGGCGCCGAGGCTCAACCAGAAGATCGACCCGATCGCCAGCGAGATCGCCTCGTAGATCGAGGTGACGATCTGGTTGATGAACGGTTCCACGGCCTGCCGGGCCGCGGCCGGGGTGGTGGCCAGGATCTGCCGGCCGAGCGTGGTCCCCACGCCGAGCAGGCTGTTCTGGTCGAAGCCGGCTCCCTGGAACCCGTTCACGATGCCCTGCGGGACGCCGTTGGCAAGCAGCTGCTTGGGGATCTGCGCGGTCACCTGGGTGGCGAAGAGCGAGCCGGCGATCGAGAGACCCACGGTCCCGCCGATCTGGCGGAAGAAGGCGATGCTCGACGTGGCCACCCCGAGCTTGTTGAATGGCACCGAGTTCTGGACCACGATCGTGAAGACCGCGAGCGTCGGACCGATCCCCATGCCCAGGATGAACTGCCAGGCGACGATGACCGCCGTGCTCGAGGTCGCGACAAGGTTCGTGAAGAGCAGGGACCCGATGCTCACGAGCGCGATGGAACCGACCAGGAGCGTCTTGTACTTGCCGGTCCGGGCGACGATCTGCCCGCTGACGACGCTCGCGGTGATCACGCCCAGCAGGAGCGGGAACAGCTCGTAGCCGGACACGGTGGCGCTGTCGCCCTTGACCACCTGGTAGAAGCGGGGCAGGAAGATCGTGGCGGAGTAGAAGCCGAACGCCGCGAAGAAGGTCGCCAGGATGGAGCCGGCGTACGTGCGGTCGCGGAAGAGGTTGAGCGGGACGATCGGCTCCCGGACGCGCGTCTCGATGAACAGGAAGACCGGGATGAGCACGGCCGCGAGAACAAGCAGCCCGCCGACCTCGGGACTGGCCCAGCCGGAGCTCTGGCTGTTCGTGAGGCCCACCAGGAGCGGGATCATGGCTGCCACGAACACCAGCGCACCGGCCCAGTCGAGGTTGAGGGCATGCTTCGGGCGCTTCAGACTGGGCAGGACGCGACTGACCACCACGAGCGAGACCAGCCCGATCGGCAGGTTGATGTAGAAGATCCAGTGCCAGCCGATGGTGTCCGTGATGACGCCCCCGAGGGCCGGCCCCACGAGGGCGGCCAGTCCGAACACGGCGCCGAAGAGACCCTGGTACTTGCCCCGCTCGGCCGGCGTGAAGAGGTCACCGATGACGGCCAGCGAGATGGGGAAGAGCGCGCCCGCGCCGATCCCCTGGATGCCGCGGAACAGGATCAGCTGCCACATGGTCTGGCTCAGCCCGGAGAGCGCGGACCCGGCCAGGAACACGACGATGCCAAAGATGAGCATCGGCTTGCGGCCGTAGAAGTCGGAGAGCTTGCCGTAGAACGGCACGCTGATGGTGGACGTGAGGAGGTAGATCGCGACCACCCAGGTGTAGAGGTCGTTGCCCTGGAGGTCCGTCACGATGCGCGGCAGGGCCGTGCCGACCACGGTCTGGTCGAGCGCACCCAGCAGGAGCGCCATCAGGATCGCGCCCAGGACCTGGAAACGCGCGCGCGGAGAGATCTCCACGGCCGGGTGTGACGCGCCGGCGTGCGGCCCCCCCGAGCCCTCCGCGAGTGGTGTCCCTTCCATCATCGTCGAACGATCTCCTTTGTCGGACGTGGCACGGCCGGATCCGCCGGCCGGTCGGTCACCTCTGATGCCGCCGATTCGCGAGGCTCGCCCGCCCGGATCGTTTCGCGCATCTCGTCGATCCCGTTCACCAGGCGCGCAAGCTGGTCCGTGTCGAGCCGGTCCAGGAGCGCCTCGAGCATGTCGCTGCGCCAGCCGTCGACCTCCTCCGTGGCGAGCTCCCCAAGGTGGGTCGGGTGGACGGTCACCACGCGGCGGTCTGCATCGTCATGGACCCGCTCGACGAGCCCTCGCTGCTCCATCCGCTCGACGATCCCGGTGGCGTTCGGCACCGCGACACCGAGGAGGTCGGCCAGGTGGGTCATCGGCATGGGCCCGCTCTCCTGCAGGATCCACAGCGTCTGCAGATGCGCCATGCTGATTCCCTGCTGGTGCAGCCGCCGGGCGGCCGCGCAGCGCCGGTGGCCGGCGATGACGGCGGTCCCGGCCACGATCTGGTCGATCAGCGCCGCCCGCCGGGCCGAGCGGGGAGGGCTGCCGGTGGCAGCCGGGTCAATTGTTACGGTCATCGTAATAATCTACTGTGCAACGATCAGTTCGTCAAAGGCGTGCCCGGACGGCACGCCCGGAGCGGGTGTCGACCCGGGGAGGAGTAGTCCATGCGGTACGCGCTGATGATCGAGGCGCAACAGGGTTGCTCGTATGCCGACCAGCTGGCGCTTGCCCGGCGCGCCGAGGCGGCCGGCTTCGAGACGTTCCTGCGCTCCGATCACTACGACAGCTTCCCGGGCGAGGCCGGCCGCCCCACCACCGACGCCTGGGCCGTCCTGGCCGGCCTCGCCCGCGAGACGAGCCACATCCGGCTCGGGACGCTCGTCTCGCCGGTGACGTTCCGCCACCCGGGCAACCTCGCGAAGCTGACCGCGACCGTGGACGAAATGTCCGGCGGCCGGCTGGAGGTGGGGGTGGGGGCAGGCTGGAACCAGGCCGAGCACGACCACCACGGCTTCCCGTTCCCGCCACTCGACATTCGCGCCGAGATGCTGGAGGAGCAGCTGGAGATCCTGCGCGGGCTCTGGCAGGGCCCGGACGGCTGGTCGTTCAGCGGCCGCCACTACCAGGTCCCGGGCGGGCGCCTCCGGCCGCGGCCGGTCCAGCGCCCGGCGCCGCCGATCATCGTCGGGGGCGAGGGGAGCCCACGCTCGATGCGGATCGCGGTGCGATTCGCGGATGAGTTCAACCTGTCAAGCGCGTCACCGGAGCGCGCGGCGGAGCGCTTCGCGAAGCTCGACACGGTGGCGCGTGACGCCGGTCGTGACCCCGGCACGCTGCGCCACTCGGCGATGGTCGGCGCGCTCGTGGGCCGTGACCCCGCCGAGGTGGAGCGCCGCTCGCGGGCGGTCCTGGACGCCTTCGGGATGGCCGAGGAAGGGACCGCCTGGTTCGACGAGCGACGGCCCCGCTGGATCTACGGAACGCCGGACGAGGCCCGCGTGATGGCAGCACGCTTCGAGGCGGCCGGCTGCGAGCGGATCATGCTCCAGGACTTCCTCCCCTGGGACCTGGAGCACGTGGACCTGCTGGGAGAGGTGCTCGTCCGCGGTTAGTCCCCGAGCGAGGCAGCCTCGCGGTAGGCCAGCTCATCGCGCCGAATGGAGTCCGGGTTCGTCCCGCGCACCCTGGCCAGGCGCTCGGTGAGCAGCTGGATGGGTGTCACGGTCCCGACCAGCGCGGCGACCGGGCCGGGGAGCGTGGGCGCCTCCGCCGCGAGGATGCGTCCGGCGGGGGCGAGGAATGCCGGCCACTCCGCATCGAGGTCTCCGGCCAGGATCGCCGCCGGGCGCATCCCGACCCGGGCCGCGGCCGCCAGTGCCTGCTGCGCGCGGGCGGAGCGTGACTCGCGCCCCGCGCGATCCGCCAGGACCAGCACCAGCCCGGTGGCGGCGTCCATCGCCGGCAGGTGTCCATGCAGGAACGTCTCCGTGTCGCAGAGCGCCGTCGGCAGCCAGGTCGCCTCCTCGACCTTGAGCGCCAGCTCGCGGCCGGCTGGCAGGTCGGCGCCCGACGCGACGACGATCAGCTCGCGACAGCCGGCCAGCGCGGCGGCGATCGACTCCGCCTGCCCGGCCTGTTCCAGGCCTGCGGCCAGCTGCGCGCGGATCACGGCAGGGTCGGCCTCGCGGCTCTCACCGGTGAGCGCGGCACCAACCGCCACGCCGGCAAGGATCGGGGACAGGTACCCGATCGTGTGGCACCAGCTGTGGTCGATCTCCGCGGTCTCGAGCACGAGCGGACCGAGCGCCCCGATCGGCGCGGCACGGCTCACCGTGACCGCCGCCACCCTTGCGCCTCGTGCCGCGGCGGCCCGCAACGCGGCCAGCGTCGCGCCGGTGGGGCCCTCGTGGCTGTACCCGATGATCAGCCCCCGGCGCTGGGGCGCCAGCGACGCCTCGAATGCCTGGCGGGCCAGGACGGTTCCCGGCTGGCCGCTGCCCGGGATGCCGGCACGTTCCGCCGCGTCGGCGACGATGGCCGCGAACGCCATCGCAGCGTGCTCGCTGGTGCCGCACCCGGTGACCACGACCGGCTCGCCGGCCTGCAGGGCAGCCCGGATGGCTACCGCGAGGCGGCCGGCGGACGTGTCGCGACCCGGCGCCTCGAGCTTCGGGGGCACTCCCGGCACACCCGAGCTCCGCCGCAGAACCCCGAGGCGGCGGAGCACGCGGCCCGACAGCGCCGGCTCCGTCGCGATCATCTCGGTCATCCACCACGGCGGGCCGTCGCGATGCGCGGGAGCCGGAAGCGTGGTCCACGGCGCGGGTGGACCCGAGAGCGTCGCGTCCGGGTCGGGATGACCGAGGACGGTCGGGTCGAACGGCGACGGCAGCTCCATGACGGCGATAATAGGCTGGACGACTGGGAAGGCGGACGTGGCGCTCGCGTCGCGCCACGCGCGCCACGGCGCGACCCTCGCGTTCGTGGCAGGAGGAGAGGACAGGCATGGACGTCGGGGTGATGGTTCCCCAGGGCTGGAAGGGCGAGTTCGACGGCTGGCAGGCGCCGGACGCCTGGGCGACCGCGATCGCGCGGGCCCGGCAGGCCGAGGCGGTTGGCTTCGAATCGATCTGGGTGTTCGACCATTTCACCACCGTGCCCCGTCCCACCCAGGAGATCACCTTCGAGTCGTTCACGATGCTCGCGGCGCTCGCGCAGGCGACGTCGCGGGCCCGGATCGGCCACATGGTCATCTGCACCGGCTTCCGCAACCCCGCCCTCACCGCCAAGATGGCCGCGACGATCGACGTCATCTCTGGCGGCCGCTTCGAGCTGGGGATCGGGGCCGGCTGGAAGGAAGACGAGTGGCTCACCTATGGCTACGGCTTTCCCACGCTCCACGACCGCCTCGGTGCGCTGGGTGACCACCTGGAGGTGATCCGGCGGATGCTGGGCCCCGGGAACGCCACCTACGTGGGCCCGTATGCGCGCGTCGATGGCGCCATCAACGTGCCGAAGGGAATCCAGGCGCACATCCCCATCATCGTGGGCGGCAACGGCCAGCAGGTCACCTTCCGCTACGCGGCACGCTACGCCGACGAGCTCAACCTGGTCTTCCTCGAACCGGACGAGGTGCGGCTGGCGCTCCCGGTCGCACGCCAGCGCTGCGAGGAGGAGGGTCGCGATCCCGCGACCCTGCGCATCTCGCTGTATTGCCGCGACGCCGACACGCGCGCCGACGGCCAGGCGCGTGTCGATCGCCTGGGTGCCTACGCGGAGCTGGGCCTGAACCGGCTGGTGGCCTTCCCGTCCCGCTGGGATACGAGCGAGGACGGCCTCGCGTCGTTTGCCGCCGACTGCGGAGCGGCAGGGATCGCGCTCGCGAGGGGTGCGCTGGAAGCTGCCCGCGGGTAGGTCGCGGGGCGCCCGAACCTTCCTCGCGGCCCGTAGCGCCAAACGACGCGGCCGAGCAACCGCTCCGCGTCGACGGGCCCGTAGCGACGCGAGTCGATCGCCGCGCGCGGCGCGTCGCTCGCGAGCCAGGCTTCCGAGGCGCCCAGCAGGGCGGGAGGGGCGCCATCGCTCGCGACCCGGTCCCCGGGGCGCCCGGCGACGCGCTTGACGACGACCAGGTCGCTCTGCGGCTCGCGGACCACGACGAGCGTCCCACGGCGCGGCCAGCGGGCAGTCGTTGGATCCACCAGGAGCCAGTCTCCCGGGAGGAGCGCCGGGGCCATGCTCTCGCCCGCCACCTCCACGCGCCACGGCCCCTGCCGGGCACGCCGGACGAGCACGGCAGCATCCCAGGCGAGGGCGAGGATCGCGGAGGCGAGCAGGAAGAGCCGCAGCCGCCACGGCTGCCCGGCGCCACGGGTTGCCGGGCTTCGAAGGTGGGTCACGGACGCCGAACGCCGGTCATGGGCGCCCACGGCGGAAGCCGGGTCGAGCCCGGCGAGGATCGCCGGCTACTTCTTGGTCGCCCAGAACATCTCCGCGAACTCCTTGGTGGCCGCCTCGAGGTCGGCCGCCGCCTGTGCGTCGACGTTCTGCTTGTTCTTGCCGGCCAGCTTGAGCAGGTTCCAGACCTTGGTGTGGAGCTCCGGGAACGCCGCCAGGTGCTCCGGCTTGAAGTAGTCGGACCAGATCACCTGGACCTCGTGCTTCACCTTCTCGGCGTGCTGCTCCTTGACGGCGACGCAGCGGACGAACTTGTTGCGGTCGGCGACGGCGGTCGAACCCTCGGGGATCTGGCCGATCAGCTCCACCATCCGGGCGACGGTGCGCGCCGCGAGGACCGCCTCGGACGGGTCGTAGATGCCGCAGGGGACGTCGCAATGGGCGTGGGCGACGGTTGTCGGGCGCAGCCAGCTGGTCAGACGAGACATGGGACTCCTCGCTTCGCGTGTCCTGGTCGGTGGGCCCGGGGACGTGGCCACTGGGGACTGCACCGGCGGCCTCGGCCCTGTGTTCGCGGGCATCCTGCCAGTCTGTCGTGAGAAGCCCGCGCCGTCATGACGGCGGGTCATGATGACGCGTACCGACACGGCTCGTGACTTCCGACGACCGCTCGCGTGATGAAGACACCGTTCGCGATGCCGGTCCGAACGTTTAGGCGACAGCGTGTCAGGGTCGCGGTGTCGAACAGCATCCAGTCCGCCTGCGTTGTGGTCCACTCCCGGATCAGATGGCGAGGCCGGGCGCTGCAACTCGCGGGAAGGACGAACAGACCACCCCACTTCGACCCCGTCGGCCAGCGCCAGCTCCCGGAATGACCCACGCGGTCAAGCTCGATCACGAAGACCTCGCGCGGCGTCCGGCGCTCATACGCCTGCCCGGTGTACTTCTGGGACATCCGGTCGATGAAGGCGAGCCCTTCGTCGGGCCGGATCTCGACGACCCGTCCGCTGAGCGACAGCCAGCCCTAGGGGGTCTTGGCGCTCACGATGACAACGCCCACCTGGGGACGGACGCGGAGCGCTCGGCCCTTCTTCGAACCCATCGGCGAGCTGGCAAGGAGATGGGTGCCGTCGTAGTCCACCCACACGGGAAAGGGGACGATCTGGCCTGCCACTGTCGTGTACGAGACGACGCCGAGGGCGGGCTCGGCGAAGAGGTCGAGCAGTTCGCCTGAGATGGAAGCGCTCATTTCGCGGATGCCCTCCCATACGTCTGTTGAGCCATAGCGCGCTGGTCTACGCACCGCTAGAGCGCTGCGGGCGGGATCGCGGCATCATGGCTGATCCGCGACGGAGCCCACGTTCCGCGCGTTTAGGTCGCGGGTGCCGTCGAGCCCGAAGCTCACGATCCGGGTGGGGGTGATGCGGATCAGCTCGTCGGCGAACCCAGGGCCGAGCGAAGCACCACCATCCCCGAGTCGGGAGGCCTGGCCGCGGATCTCCACCATGCGCGGCCGCCAGGGCGGCAGCAGGTCGTCGATGACAAACGCGACCCGTGGGTCACGCCCGATGTCACGCCACTTCTTCGAGTCGGCCAAGGCGTGCCCGCCGATGTCGATCGTGTCGAGTGAGCCGTTGTAGGCGAACGAGACCGGCACGACGTGCGGGGCGCCGTCCGCACCGACCGTGGCCAGGCGCCCCAGACGCTGGCCGTCGAGGTACTCGCGTTCGATGACGCTGAAGACGCTCATGGTGCTCCTGACACGGGAGGAAGGAGTGGATTCGGATCAGCGAGGTAGGGGTCAGGTCACGCTAGCCGACCACTGTTGCCGGCGCAAGGACGGTCCTGGCATGAACCATCCCGGTACGCTGCGCTCCCGGCCCGACGGACGGACCGCCATGCTCCCGGGTCCCACGAGCGAGGAACCAGGGGCAGGCGGCTCCGAATGCGGTGCCTACGGTCAGGGCGAATGGAGTAGCCCAGCAACGCCGTCGGATCTCAGCTGATCCCGGACACGAACGTTCCTCGCCGCCTTCTCCGCGCGGCGGGGATCGCGGAGGCGTCGTGCGGGCCATGCTCCTGGCCCGGTCCGCC
>JARLHH010000386.1 GCA_031292335.1 Candidatus Limnocylindrales bacterium
CCGCTTCCCGTCCAGGAGCGCGGTGATCCCCTCCTGGCCCGGCTCCGGCCGCGGGTTCTGGCACCAGCGGCAGGTCGCCCGGTCGTGCGGGGTGTAGGAGGTCGGCTCCTCGTACGTCGTGATGTAGCCCTCGTAGTTGCGGAGCACCACCTTGTGGTCCGAGTAGGAGACCAGGTAGTTGGGCATGACGGGGATCTTCCCGCCGCCGCCCGGCGCATCGACGATGTACTGCGGCACCGCGTAGCCGGAGGTATGGCCGCGAAGGCCCTCCATGATCTCGAGGCCCTTGCCGACCGGCGTCCGGAAGTGACCCGCACCCTCCACGAGGTCGCACTGGTAGATGTAGTACGGTCGGACCCGGATCTCCACGAGCTTCTGGACCAGGTCACGCTGAATGTGCACGCAGTCGTTGATGCCCGCCAGGAGCACCGACTGGTTGCCCAGCGGAATGCCGGCCCGCGCCAGGCTGTCGCACGCACGCGCCAGCTCGGGCGTGATCTCGTTGGGGTGGTTGACGTGGATGTTCAGCCAGACCGGGTGGTACTTCGCGAGCATCTCGCACAGCTCGTCGTCGATGCGCTGGGGGAGGAAGACCGGCACGCGGCTGCCGATCCGGACGATCTCCACGTGGGGGATCTCGCGCAGGCCGCGCATGACCGATTCCAGGAGCTTCGGGGCGAGCGTGAGGCCGTCACCGCCGGAGATCAGCACATCGCGGATCTGGGGCGTCCGCCGGATGTAGTCGAGCTGTGCCTCGTGGTCCTTGCGGTTGAAGTTCTGGGCGGCGTCGCCCACGATCCGGCTCCGCGTGCAGTAGCGGCAGTAGCTGGCGCACTGGGTCGTGATCAGCATCAGGACCCGGTCGGGGTAGCGATGGACCAGCCCCGGCACCGGCGAGTGACGATCCTCGGCCAGCGAGTCCTCCATCATGCCGGTGAAGGAGCGCAGCTCGCGGCCGGTCGGGATGATCTGGCGTCGGATCGGGTCGTCCGGGTCGTCCGGGTCGATGAGGCTGATGAAGTACGGGGTCACGTCCACCCGGAACTTGTCGGGGGCAGAGAGGCCCTCGCGCTCGTCGTCGGTGAGGTTGAGGATCCGCTCGATCTCGGCGAGGTCGTTGACGCGGTTGGAGAGCTGCCAGCGCCAGTCGTTCCACTTCGCGTCCGGCACGTCCTCCCAGATCTGCGCTCGCCGGCTCACGGCGGGCTTCCCGTCCGGGCCCAGGCGCCGCGCGGGATCGCGGAGGTTGACGAACGGAGCCGGCTCGACCCCGTGCGCGGCAGCCGCCGCAGTGATCTCCGTCGCGTCCATCCTGCCGTGGTCCCCTTCTCCGCTGGTTGGTGGCGGCGTGCGACCATCGCCGCGCCCGCCCGACGGCACGCGCCTGAGTGCATAGATCCTATGCACTCTGCATGATGCGGTGATGATACGCGGCCGGCGGCGGCGGGTCCATGGTTGCAGAAGCCGGGACCAGGCGACCGCGGCGACAACATGGTCCGCGCGCGCCCGGGCGTCGATCGTCGGCGCGAGAACGTCGATCGTCCGAGCCCGGGCGCCGATCGATGGGAGTCGACCGTGCGCGCCGCTACAATCCCGGTGGGCTCACCCGGGCCCGGAGCAAGGGAGAGAGTGACGTGAAGATCGACCGGCGGGTGCTCGGAGGCGCCCTCGCAGCCATGCTCGTCGTTGCCGCGTGCGGCGGCTCGGCGGCCACCCCGGCATCGACCGCCGCCCCGAGCAGTGCGGCTGCGCCGGCGTCGGCGGCGCCCGCGGCATCGTCGGAGGCGGCAGCCTCGCAGGAACCGGCCGCAACGGACAACGGTTCCGGGGACGGCGGCGGTCTCCTACCCGGCAGCGCCCCCGCGCTCGAGGCGATGCTGCCGGCGAGCGTCAACGGGGTCACCTTCGAGCGGACCAGCTTCGGCGGGGCGGCCTGGCCCACCGGGATCCCGATCGGGGAAAGCGACCTCTCGACGTTCCTGCAGCAGAACGGCAAGACGCTCTCGGACGTGAGCATCGCGATGGCGACGCCGACCGACACCACGAAGGCAGGCACCTTCCTGATGGCCTTCCAGGTGAAGGGCGTGGACGGCAGCAAGCTCGCCCAGGTCCTGGGTGCCACGGACGGCAGCGACCTCACCTCCGCGACCGTGGGCGGCAAGCAGGTCCTCCAGGCCGGCATCCCCGGCATGGGCGTCATCCTCTACGTCAAGGGCGACGTGGTCTTCTACGTCCTCGCCCTCGGCGACGCCTCGCTGACCGACGCGATCGTCAGCGCGCTCCCATAGCTTCGCGAACGCCACTCCCGTGGCCGAAATGTGGCGAGAGCCCGGCGATCGACCGGGCTCTCGCCACGTCTGCCCGCGCGGTCCCCGGCCTGGCGCGACGCTCCGCCGATGAGCGGTGACCGCAGCGATCCCGACGGGCGGGGCGGAGCCGCGCTCCCCGACCACGTCCTGACCAACCGCGCCTTCTGGACCGGGGAGGCCGCCCAGTGGGTCGAGCCGGGTCGCCGTGCCTGGGCCCGGGCGGAGCCGTCCTGGGGGATCTGGGGCATCCCGGAGTCGGAGGCGCGGATCCTGCCGGACGTCGAGGGCCTGGACACGATCGAGCTGGGCTGCGGCACGGCCTACGTGTCGGCCTGGCTCGCCCGCCGCGGGGCGCGCCCGGTGGGCGTGGACGTCACGCCCGCCCAGCTGGAGACGGCCCGCGCGCTGCAGCGCGAGCACGGCCTCGCGTTCCCCCTCATCGAGGCGAGCGCCGAGGCGGTCCCCCTGCCGGATGGGTCGTTCGACCTCGCGATCAGCGAGTACGGCGCCGCGATCTGGTGCGACCCGTATCGCTGGATCCCGGAGGCCGCCCGTCTCCTGCGGCCGGGAGGCCGGCTGATCTTCCTGGGCGGCTCGCCGCTCCTGATGCTCTGCTCACC
>JARLHH010000387.1 GCA_031292335.1 Candidatus Limnocylindrales bacterium
AATGGCGCGCCCGACAGGATTCGAACCTGCGACCTTCGGCTCCGGAGGCCGACGCTCTATCCGCTGAGCTACAGGCGCGCGGGGCGGGCGCCGGTGCGGCGCCGCGAGGCGGGATTGTACTCCCTTCGGGCGCCCCGGCCCCGGAAACGTCGAAGCGGCTCCCGAAGGAGCCGCTTCGAATGCTGTCCCGGTGAAGGGTCGACCGGTTACCCGATCGTCTTCTGCCACGTTACAAGGGCATCTATCACGCCGGCTGCACCGACTACCCTGACCCTACCTACCCATGACCCTGTAACTAGGGCAGCAGCGTCGCTTGCGCGACGGCCTCTACTGTACCTTGCCGAAGGCCTCAGCGCCAAGGTTTTCTGCGCATCCGCGTATTAATATCTCGCAACATTGGGGGCTCGCGGCTGGCCAAAGGTTGCGACTTTGTGGAAGGCCCCTCAGGCTTCCTCGACCGTCACGGAGAGCATGGCGACGGGCTGTTCCGGGAAATCGTTCCGGTTTCGGGGTGCCGCGGCGATCGCGTCGACCACGTCCATCCCACTGAGCACCTGGCCGAAGCGGGTGTAGTTCTTGGGGAGCTTGCCGCGCAGGTCCTGGTGGCAGATGAAGAACTGCGACCCGTTCGTGTTCGGGCCCGCATTGGCCATCGCCAGCGCGCCGCGGTCGTAGTCGCCCGTGAACGGCTCGTCCTCGAACTTGTAGCCGGGCCCACCGGTGCCGACCCGGCCGGGATTGCGGATCTGGCCCTTCTCGTCCTGGCGCCCGAACTCGCCGTCGCCGGCCTGGACGACGAAGCCCGGGATCACGCGGTGGAAGATGACGCCGTCGTAGAAGCCCTGCCTGGCGAGCTTGATGAAGTTGCCCGCCGCCTTCGGTGTCCCGACGTCGTCGAGCTCGACGACGATGTCGCCCTTGGTGGTCGCGATGGTTGCCTTCGTCACGGGTGCTCCTTCGACTGGATTTGGGTGGCTGCGAGGCGGCGTCCGGTGCGCCGACGTCGCGCTCAGGGATGCGTCACGGTGGCCGTCGTGATGGGCAGCGGGTCGAGCGCGGCGTTGTCCGGCTCGCCGGAGTTGGGCATCGCCGCGATCGCGTCCACGGCGTCCATCCCGGAGGTCACCTCGCCGACGATCGCATACGTGTTGACGGCCGAGAGCGCGCCGGAAGCCCCGTCGTCGAGCACGATGAAGAACTGCGAGCCCTGGGAGTTGGGCTGGCTCGTGCGCGCCATCGCCACGGTCCCGCGCTTGTACGGCGTGGTGACCGGATCGTCGGTGATCGTGTAGCCGGGGCCGCCGGTCCCGACCTGCGAGGCATCCACGTTCGGCACGCGGCCGAACTCGCCGTCGCCGCCCTGGATCACGAAGCCGGGCACGAGCCGGTGGAACACGACGCCGTTGTAGAAGCCGCACGCCGCGAGCGCGACGAAGTTCGCGGTGGCGTGCGGGGCCAGCGAACCGGTGACCTTGATCACGATGTCGCCCTTGGCGGTGGACAGGGTCACCGTGGCCGTGTCCGTGGCGGCCATCGGTGGCGGTGCGCTGGTCGGGCAGCCCGTTGCGCTCGTGGCGGGGCTGGCCGCCGCGCCGGTACCGGGGCTCGCCGACGCGGCGGGAGCGGCCGACGACGCGGCCGCGGCCCCCGATGCCGCGGCCTGGGGCGATGCCGCGGCCGACGGCGCCGGGGTGGCGCTCCCCGAGCACGCACTCAGCAGGAGCGCGGCTGCCGCGGCCAGGGGGAGCAGGCGGCGAATGGATCGAACGGTCATGCGGCGGCCTCCATGGCGGCGGGGTAGTCGATTCGGCCGGAGAGGAGGACCTCCCCGAGGAGGATGCCGGTCGCGCCGGCGTCCCGAAGGCGACGGATGCCCGCGAGGTCCGTGACCCCGCCGGCGATCGCGACCTCGATGTCGAGGTCGCACACGAGGCGCTCAACAAGCGCGGGATCCGGCGCCGCGCCACCGTGCGAGAGGACGAAGCGCCGCACGCCCAGGCCGGCAAGCTCCCCCGTCACGTCCTCGAAGCTCGGACGGCGCGGACGTTTCCACGGGTACTCGGCGAACCGCTCGGGACGCGGGTCCAGGCCGACGGCCAGCCAGTCCCCGGCCACCTCGAGGCAGGCGCGCAGTGTCGGCGGGTCGTCCGCGATGCCCATCCCGAGCACGACCCGGGTTGCGCCCGCGGCGAACGCGAGCCGGATGTTGTCGGCGCCCTCCAGCCCGCCGGCGAGCTGGAGCGGCACGCCGACCCGCCCCGCAACCCGTCCCACGGCCTCCAGGTTTGCCGGGCGACCCTGCTGGGCACCGTCGAAGTCGACGAGGTGGATGACCCGCGCCCCCTGCGCCACGAACCGTTCGGCGATCACCTCGGGGCGGTCGCTGGGAGCCCCGACCCCGGCCGCGGCGCCCGGCCAGTGCACGACGCGCGAGCGGCCGCCGGCAAGGTCGATCGAGGGAATGATGAGCACGCCCGGCCGGCTCAGGCGCCCGCGCGCGCCGGGACCGGGCCCGCCCCGGCGGTCTCGGCCAGGGCGTCGCGAACCGCCGCGAGCGTCACGTCGACATCGCGAGCCGTGATCCCGTAATGGGTCACTGCCCGGATCGTCCCGTG
>JARLHH010000009.1 GCA_031292335.1 Candidatus Limnocylindrales bacterium
GGGACGCGTGGTCAAGGACGGCCCGGTCTACGGCTTCTGGGACGGCGTCGCGATGCCGGCCGCGATCGCAGCGGTGACGTCGCGGATCAAGGTCGGGACGTGGGTCTCGTCCGCCCTCCACCGCAACCCCGGGATCATCGCGAAAGCGGCCGCGACGATCGACGAGATCAGCGGCGGGCGGTTCGTCCTCGGCCTGGGAGCGGGTCACGCCGGGAGCGGAGCGCACAGCTTCGGCCTGCCCGAGGACCACATCTACGAGCGGTTCGAGGAAGCCCTCGAGATCGTCGTCCCGCTCCTGCGCTCCGGTCGCGCGGACCTCGAGGGGGCCTACCACGTGGCTCGCGACCTGCGGCAGCTCCCGCCCGGCCCGCGCCCGGGTCGCATCCCGATCCTGATCGCGGGCCACGGCCCGAGGGGCTACCGCCACGCGGCTCGCCTGGCCGACACCTGGAGCTGCTACGCGACCGAGCGCAGCGATGTCGGGGAGCTGGGTCCGCGAATCGTTGCCTTTCAGGCGGCCTGCGCGGAGGTCGGCCGGGACCCGGCCACGGTGGGCCGCTCGGCAGGTGTCGTCGTCGCGCCCCTGGCCGCGGCCGAGTACACGGGCATGTTCGGAAGCGCCATCACCGGCTCGACACAGGAGATCGCCGACGCGTTCCGGACGTTCCGCGACGCCGGCTTCACCCAGCTCGAGTTCATGCCCGAACCGCAGACGCTCCGTTCGCTCGAGGCGATGGCCCCGGTGCTGGAGCTCCTCGACGCCGACTGAATGTCGTCGTGCCCTCTTCGGGCGGGTGGAACGGAGGGTAGACTCCCGGGGCGGCGATGCCGCAACAATCACCGGCGGGCCGCGACTCCTACCGGATCGCGGTGGCGGATGAACCGGTGGCGGATGGACGGGGTTGGTAGCCCCTCGAACCAGAGTGCGTTCATCGGAGGGAGGTTCGGATGACTGCGGCAACCCAATGGGAGTACGCGGAAGGCACGTTCCCGGGTCCGGCGAGTGACGCGACGGTCCGGTTCTACTGGGGCCAGGGCGACGGATTCGTGGCGCGCGCCAAAGGATGGTTCGGCGATCTCCTCGTGGAAGGGGACTCGGCGACGAACCTCCTCAAGTTCAAGGCCCAGGTCCAGGTGCCGGCCGTGCTCGGTTTCATGGGCACCAACGGCTGGGAGCTGGTCGGCTTCTCGGCGGCACCGGGCGGAGACGCGCGCTACGTGTTCAAGCGCCCCTTCGGCAACACGGACATTGGCAAGCCGGTCTGACGCAGCACCCCGCTGAGCGACCCGATCCGGAGCCGCACGGAGCTCCGTCGGCTGGGCACGCCACCGCGACGAGCGTGACCGGGACGCCGGAGTGCCGACATGCCCCCGACGCCGCGCGGTCTCGACCATGCCTGCTGAGGCCGAAGGTCGGGGCCGCAGCCGCGCTACTGCCCGTGCGCCGCCCCGAACCACGTCGTCGTCGCATCGGAGAGCAGCACGCCACCGGGCAACAGCGCGGCGCTCAGCGCCTGCTCGCCGGGGATATCGCCGGTCACGGGGATGCGTTGCCACGCGACGCCGTCCGATGAAGTCCAGGCACCAGTATCAACCCCGCCTCGCAGCGCGACCATGCGATGGCCGTCGCCGACAAGTGCCCCGTTCGGCCAGTCGCCGCAGCCTTCTCCTGTGCAGGTCGTCGGCCCGAGCGGCGCGTAGGTTGGGAGAGGAAGCCAGTCGCGACCGTTCGCCGACTGCCACCACAGCGCGGCGCCGGGGGTCGCGATGAAGGTGCCGACCGCGATGAGCCCGTTCCGGCCTGCCACGAGCCCGGTCGCGCCCCAGCTCGGGCCGGTGCTGGCGAGGATGATTCCCGAAGCCGTGGCCATGCCGAGAGGGTAGGGGCCGGTCCACGTGACGCCGTCGGCCGACTGCATGGCCACGGCGCGGACATGGTCAGCGTCCCCTGGCAGCGAGCCAACTGCGGTGAACCCGGTCGTCGTCCCGGCGACGGCTCGGACGGCCAGCCCAGTCGGGAGTGCCCCGCTGGAAACGGTTCGCCAGTGGACACCGTCGACCGACGTCGCGAGATTGGCCGGTGTTGTTGGGGAGGCAGCAACCAGCCCGGCGGGTCCTGCTGCCAGGAGCGGGGCCGCCTGCCAGTCGGTCGGCTGTCCAATGTCGGGACCGGAGTGGGGCGTCCACGACTGTCCGTCGGGAGAGGTCCAAGCCATCAGCGGGAGCGACGGGCTGTAGGTTGGGCAGGCAGAGGTGCAGTCCCACGTCCCGGCGAGCATGGTGAGCGCGACAAGGCCGCCACGGACATCAGCGATGCCCACGATCTGCAGGCCCGGCCAGAACGTGTTCGGCGTGTTGAAGAGCAGGGGCTCCCAGTGCGCTCCGTCGGTCGAGGTCCAGACCGGTGTCGAGGAGCCGTGCGACCCGATAGCGACGAAGCCACGGGGCCAGCGCAGCATCGAGCGGACCAGGCCCAACGGCTCGTCGGCAGCCACCTTCCGCCAGTCGATAGCCGTCCATGCCGCGTCCGCCGATGGGGGGACGGGCAGGTCGAAGGCCGCCCGGGGCGGCCCCGCTGGGAGCGCTGTCGATGGTGCGCTCGTGGGCGCGACCGTCGCCGAGGGCACGGAGCTGGACCCGGGAGTCAGTTGGGGCGTGGCCGATGCCACGGGTGACGCGACCGGCCCTGGCGAGGTCGTGCTGCCACAGCCGGCAAGCGCGACGACGACGAGCGCCACCACCAGGTTCCGACGGGTCCTCACCGAACGTCGTCCCTCCGTTCTTCGAGACGCCTGCGCTCACCTACCGAGCACGCGCGTGGGGCCGGGAGCCCGTGTCCGTTGAGCAGGAAGGTACCATTGGCAGGCGGCCGCCCGTCGTCACGGTCGGCGCCTGAACCACCGGCTGCGCGGCCGCTCGTCAGGGCGCGAAGACACGGCTCGAACACTGAAGAGGCAGACGTGAACACGAAGTACCACCGGCCGCGCACGCTCGACGCGGCGCTCGCGCTGGCGGCCGGCGCCGACGCGGTGATCCTCGGCGGAGGGACGACCGTCAATGCACGTCCCGGCCGGCCGCCCGGCGTGCTGGTCGACCTCCAGGCGCTCGACCTTGCCGGGATCGAGATGGACGGCGGGACGATTCGTCTCGGGGCGACCACGTGCCTGCAGGAGGTCGTCGATTCCGGCCTGGTTCCCGAGGTGCTCCGCGACCTTGCCCGCCTCGAGGCGCCCGGCACGATTCGCAACGCCGCCACGATCGGCGGGACCATCGGGGCGGCCGACCCGGAGAGCCCGCTCCTCACGGGGCTCCTCGCGTTCGGCGCGCGGGTCAGCGTCGCGCGGGCCGGCTCGATCACCGACCGCCCGCTCGAGGAGGTCCTCGCCGACCCCGGCGTGCTCCGCGGGGGTGTCATCACGAGCGTCGCGATCCCTGCGGGGGGTCGGGCCGCGTCCCACGGGACCGCTCGCACGCCGATGGATCGTCCGATCGTGATGGCCGTGGCCCACCGGGACGCGGGCGGTGCGATCCGGATGGCCGTCTCCGGCGTCGCGCCCCACCCCGTGCTCGTGGATCCAGGGCGGCTGGCGGAGCTCGATCCGCCGGCGGACTTTCGCGGCTCGTCCTCCTATCGGGCGCATCTCGCCGAGGTGCTCACCGCCAGGGCGCTGGCCACCGTCGGAAGGGGCGATCGGGCGTGACGATCCAGCTGACCATCAACGGAACACCCCGAGCCCTTGCCTGCGAGCCGCACGAGTCCCTGCGCGCGGTCCTGCGGCGGGCGGGCTTCTACAGCGTGCGGTACGGCTCGGACACCGGCGAGACCGGCGCCGCGGCGGTGCTCGTGGACGGCAGGCTCGTGTCGGCGGACGTCATGCTGGCCGCCCAGGCGGACGGACACGCGATCGAGACGGTCGAGGGCCTCACCGTCCCGGGGGAGATGCACCCGATCCAGCAGGCGTTCATCGACGCCGGCGCGATCCAGTCCGGCTACTCCACCCCGGCGATGGTCCTCGCGGCGAAGGCGCTCATCGAGAAGACGGCGAACCCGACCGAGGCCGAGATCCGGGATGCGCTGTCCGGGATTCTCGACCGGGAGACGGGATACCTGCGGCCCGTGCACGCGGTGCTGCGGGCGGCGGCAACCATGCGCGGGGAGGAGCCCGACCCGATCCGCGTCGCGCACCTCGACCGGCTCGTGGGATCCGACGCGCCGCATCACGATCGCGACGGCCTCTCGCCGATCGCGCCGCGGGTGGTCCTCAGCGAGGACGTGCCGGTCTCGCGTGTCGTGGGCCACGCGGAGACGAAGACCGACGCCGTCAAGCTGGCCAAGGGGAACCCCGCGTTCACGGACGACCGGGACCTGTCGGGGACCCTGATCGCCAAGGTGCTCTACAGCCCCCACGCCCATGCCCGGATCGTGTCGATCGACGATTCCGCGGCCCGGGCGCTCCCCGGCGTGCGCGCCGTGCTTCACCACGGCAACGTGCCGCGGGTTCGCTACGCATCCGGCGGCCAGAGCTACCCGAATCCGCTGCCCTACGACCAGGTGAGCTTCGACGACAAGGTCCGCTATGTCGGGGACCGCGTCGCAGCGGTCGCCGCGGACACGGAGGAGATCGCGCGGGCGGCCATCGACCTGATCGACGTCACCTACGAGCTGCTCCCCGCGGTCTTCGACGAGAACGACGCGATCGTCGACGGCGCCCCGGTGATCCATGACGAGCCGGGCATGGAGGGCGCCCACGACGCGGGCCACAACATCGTCCACCACATCCAGGCCCAGACCGGGGACGTCGAAGCTGGGTTCGCGACCGCCGACCGGGTCTTCGAGCAGACGCTCCGGGTGCACCAGGTGCAGCAGACGCCGATCGAGCCGCACATCGCCATCGCGAGGTGGGACAGCGACGACCGGCTGGAGATCATCTCGTCGACGCAGGTGCCGTTCCACGTCCGGCGCATGCTCGCGCCGCTGGTCGGGTTGCCGGTGAGGCAGATCCGGATCATCAAGCCGAGGATCGGCGGGGGTTTCGGCGCGAAGCAGGAGATGCTCATCGAGGACATCGTCGCGCACCTCACGATCGCGACGGGCCGCCCCGTGCGGCTCGAGCTCACCCGGGAGGAAGAGTTCATCTCCTCGCGGACCCGGCATCCCCAGACGATCACCTTCAGGACCGGCATCGATGCCGAGGGCAGGCTCACGGCGCAGGAGATGCGGATCGTCGCGAACACCGGCGCCTACGGCACGCACGGGCTGACCGTCCAGATGGTGTCCGGCATGCGGGGCCTCAGCTCCTACAACAGCCCGCTCAAGCGGTTCGACTGCAAAGTCGCCTACACGAACCTCCCGGTTCCGGGCGCGTACCGCGGCTACGGCGCCCCCCAGGCGCTGTTCGCGCTCGAGTCCCACATGGAGGACATCGCCGCCGCGATCGGGATGGATGCGATCGAGTTCCGGCGACGCAACTGGACCAAGGTCGGCGACCCCATCGACATCGCGCCCCAGCTCGGCGAGGGCGACCCGGGAGCCGGGACCGTGCCGATCATCACGTCGAGCGGCCTGGAGGAGGCGGTGCTCCAGGGGCAGCGGGCGATCGGCTGGCAGCGTCGGGACGACGCGGCCTGGAGGCAGCCCGCCGACCGGCCCCACGTCCGCCGCGGGCTCGGGTTCGCGATGGCCATGCATGGCACCGCCATCCCGGGCCTCGACATGGGCGGGGCGAGCCTCAAGATCAACGACGACGGCTCGTTCAACCTCCTTGTCGGCGCGACGGACCTGGGAACCGGCTCGGACACGGTGCTGGCGCAGATCGCGGCGGAGGTGGTGGGCGTGGGCACCGAGGACATCCTCGTGTACTCGTCGGACACCGACCTGACCCCCTTCGACACCGGCGCCTACGCCTCGAGCACGACCTACATCTCCGGGACCGCGGTCAAGCGTGCCGCGGAACAGGTCCGCAGCCAGGTCATCGACCGCGCGGCGCTCCTGCTCGGCGTGGACGTCGGCTCGGTCGACCTTCACGACCGGGCGGCCTGGTCGACCGACGGCAGGTCGGTGACCCTGGGGGAGATCGCCCTGTCGACGCTTCACCAGAAGGGCCAGCACCAGATCATGGCGACCGCGTCCTACGTCTCCCCGGACTCCCCGCCGCCCTACGCGGCGCAGTTCGCCGAGGTCGAGGTCGACGTGGAGACGGGCCAGGTGACCGTGATGCAGCTCGTGATGGCGGTTGACTGCGGCGTGCCCATCAACCCGGTCACCGCGTCGGGGCAGGTGGAGGGCGGCATGGTGCAGGCCCTCGGCTACGGGCAGTGTGAGGAGATGGCCTACGACGCCGACGGGCGCATGGTGAACGCGGCGTTCGGGCCGTACAAGATCTACCGGGCGGACGAGATGCCGCGGCTCGAGGCCATCCTGGTCCAGACGATGGAGGCCAGCGGGCCCTTCGGTGCCAAGGCGATCGCGGAGATCCCGCTGGACGGCGCCGCGCCTGCCATCCGCAACGCCATCGCGGACGCGACCGGCGCCAGGATCAACACCATCCCGTTCACGCCCGAGCGCGTCTGGCGGGCCCTGCAGGCGTTGTGAGCGCCCCGCGCTTCGACCGCATCCTCGCCGAGCTCTCGGGCGCGGTCAGCGGCGGCCACAGCGTCGTCCTCGCCACCATCGTCGCCACCGAGGGGTCCGTGCCTCGCCACGTGGGCACCAAGATGGTCGTGCACGCCGACGGGTCTACCGTCGGGACCATCGGCGGGGGCAAGGTGGAGGACGCGATCCGCCTCGACGCCCTCGACGCCCTGCACCGAAACAAGGCGGGACTGCGCCGCTATGCGCTGCAGCAACCCGAGCGCGGCGATCCCGGCGTGTGCGGCGGGGCCATGACCGTCTACCTGGAGCCCTACATGACCCCTCCCACCGTGTTCGTCATCGGGGCCGGCCACGTCGGCAAGGCCGTCGTGGACCTCGCTCACTGGCTCGGCTACCGGACGGTGGTGGTCGACGAGCGGACCGAGATGGTGACGGAGGCGGCGATTCCTCTCGCGGACGTCCGGTTCGCGGGCGCTGTCGCCGACGCCATCGCGGCGCACCCGGTCGGCGAGACCACCTCGGTGGTCGTGGTCACCCGGAGCCACGAGCTCGACGCGCAGATCACGCCGCTCCTCCTCGAGACGCCGGCGCGGTACATCGGCGTGATGGGAAGCAAGCGCCGCTGGGAGGAGACCCGGCGAGTCCTGGCGGCTTCCGACGTGCCGGTGGGATCCCTGGACCGGATCCACCATCCCATCGGGTTCCAGATCGGGGCGGAGACCGTCGAGGAGATCGCGGTGTCGATCATGGCCGAGGTGATCGCGTCGAACCGCCTCCCGGCCTCGTGAGCATCTTCGCCGGGCATATCGTCGTCGTCCGGGGCGGCGGAGACGTCGGGTCGGGGGTCATCTGGCGGCTTCGCCGGGTGGGATTCCCGGTCGTGGTCCTGGAGCTGGCGCGGCCGCTGACCGTACGGCGGACGGTCGCGTTCTCATCGGCCGTGACGGACGGCCGGGTCGTGATCGACGGCATCGAGGGACTGCTGGTGGATTCGCCCGACGAGGCGCTGGCGACCGCTCACCGGGGCGTCGTGCCGGTGCTGATCTCCGAGGCCGTGCCGGCATTCCCCGAGCCGGTATCCGTGCTCGTGGATGCCCGCCTTGCCAAGGAGGCGCTCGACACCCGGCTCGACCAGGCTCCCTTCGTCGTCGGGCTCGGTCCCGGCTTCGTCGCGGGCGTGGACTGTCACGCGGTGATCGAGACGATGCGCGGGCACCGCCTCGGCAGCGTGATCTGGGACGGCCCCGCCTTCCCCAACACGGGCGTGCCGGGCGAGCTCGGGGGCGCGTCGGCGGACCGGGTCCTCCACGCCCAGCACGATGGATCCCTCAGCTGGGACGTCCGGTTCGGGGAGATCGTGAAGGCCGGCCAGCAGCTGGGGACGATCGACGGCGCACCCGTCGTGGCGACAATCGGCGGCACCGTCCGCGGGATGATCGCTCCCGGCGAGGTGACCAGGGGACTGAAGATCGCCGACGTCGATCCCCGCGTCGACCCCGCCATGATCGACCACGTCTCGGACAAGGCGCTGGCTGTCGGCGGCGGCGCGCTCGAGGCGATCCTCGCCCGGATGAACGACCGCGGCCGGTGACCCCGTCCCTGCCCGAGCGGCTCGGGCTCGCCGGCCGTGAGCTCGTCTCGATCGTCGGCGCGGGCGGCAAGTCAACCATGCTCTTCGCCCTCGGCAGGGACCTCACCGCCGCGGGCGCGCGGGTCATCCTCACGACGACCACGAGAGTGGGCGCCGACCAGCCGAGCGAGCCGATCTGCTGGTCGGCGGACGTGGCCGGCGTCGCAGCCGCCCTCGAAGCTGCCTTCCTCGACGGGCTCCCCGTGTTTGTCGCAGCCGGCCGCGCCCCGGGCAAGATCGTGGGCCCGTCGCCGGAGGCGATCGACCGCCTGTTCGCCGAGACGCCCGCCAGGTTTGTCGTGGTCGAAGCCGACGGTGCCCATCGCCTGGCGATCAAGGCTCCCGCGGACCACGAGCCGGTCGTCCCGGGCGCCTCGACGACCGTGATCGTGGTCGCCTCGCTGGCCGCCATCGGCCACCCGATCGCCGAGGTGGCCCACCGACCGGAGCGCGTCGCCGGCCTGATCGGGGCGCAGCCCGGCGACCCGCTCACGCTCGAGGGTGCTGCCGGGGTGCTGCTCCATCCCGACGGGGGCCTCAAGGGCATCCCGGTGCAGGCCCGGGTCGTGATGGTCCTGACGAGGGCGGGGTCGGCCCCGGCGGGTCTGGCAGCCGATCTCGCCGCGCTCCTCGCGGCTCACCCCAGGGTCGACCGGGCGATCAGCCTCCCCTGAGGCGGCCGGACGCGCGCCGGACGGCCCGCGTCGTCAGGCGATCTTCGTCGGCGTCAGGCGGTCTTCGTCCCGGCCGAGTCGAACGCCATCGCCCGCTGGAGCGCGGCGGCCCGCAGGTCGCCCGGGATCTCGACCGGGCCGCCCAGTGCCTGTGCGTTGATGGCCGCCTGGGCGGCCTCCTCGACGACCCCGCCGACGAGGACCGCCAGGTCAGGGGTCCGGTGGAAGACGAGCACCCCGTGGTTCGCCAGCAGCACGGCCGGAACGCCGGGTCGCACCGCGGCGCGGATGTTGGCGAGCGCCTGCTCCGAGCCCCGCGGCCCGTAGGCGGCGATCGGCACGCCATCGGCGAGCCCGAACATCGCGAGGGCCTCGATCCAGCAGGCGATGGGCCGGTTGGCGACGGCGAACGCCGTCGCATACGGCGAATGCGTGTGGACCACGCAGCCGACGTCGGAGCGGTCGTGATACATGGCCGTGTGCATCGCCACGACCGCGCCCTGGATCGGGGGAAGCGTGCCCTCCAGGAGCGTCCCGTCCAGCGCGACGCGGGCGATGCCGTCGGGCCCCAGCCCGTTCAGCGACGACGCGGACGTGAAGTACATCTCCTCCGCGCCCGGGACCCGCAGGCTGACGTTGCCGTGCCCATTGGCCGAGATGGCCCCGCTCGCGAGCACCCTGGCCGCGGTGCCGAGCACCTGGTCGACGAGATTCCTGTCCACCTGCGCATCTCCGTTCAGATTCGGACGGCCAGGGCAGCCGCGTTCATCGCGGCTGAAGCTGGTCCCGGCGAGCTCGGCGCCCGCAGACGTGCTCCGGGGCGGGTTGCGGGCCCCGGGACGCAGCTACATCGAGACCGGGCTCATGAGCTGGAAGTAGTTGCCGTCGGGATCGGAAAACGTCGCGATCCAGGCCTCGGGCGCCTCACCGGGCTGGTACGGCTCCCGGACCACTGTCGCCCCGGCAGCCTTGAGGCGCTCGAAGTCGCCTTTCACGTCCGCGCTCTCGATGTTCCAGATCAGCCGTCCGGGCTGCGTGTTGCGTCCCGTGACCTGGTCGTGCGGCCCGACGGTGAGGAACCCCGTCCCGAGCTGCCACCCGTGGTAGCCGCCCTCGTTCCAGCCGGGCGCGCCGAACAGCTTCGTGTAGTAGTCGTCCAGGCGCTGCGGATCCGCCGATCCGATCAGGACGCTGTTCAGGTTCATCGCGGCCCCCCTTGTTGGTCCGATGCCGGCCGTCCGGCCGACCCGGGTCTGAAGATCGCGAGTCTGGGCGAGGGTTTGATCGGCGTCAAGCGTCGGCCCGGCCGGCGCGCGACGCCCGTACGGCTGGTCCGGTTCCCCGTTGTGTCGCAGCCGCCGGTGAACCAAGATGTGCCGGGGGCCGGGGCGTGACCGCGCAGCCAGGTCGACCGATCGGAGGCAGGCGAATGGCAGGCGAGCTCACCGGGCGCATCCTCCACGTCAACCTCACCACCGGCGACCTGGAGGTCGAGCGTCCCCCCGAGTCGTTCTATCGGAAGTACCTGGGCGGCTCCGCGATGGGGCTCTACTACATCCTCCAGGGGTGGAAGCCCGGGACGGACGGCCTGCACCCGGACAACGTGCTGACGGTGATGGACAGCCTCCTGACGGGGGCGCCCATCGCGGGCCAGAGCCGGATCACCGTGAACGCTCGCTCGCCGCTCACGGACGGCATCGGCGACAGCCAGGCCGGCGGCTTTTTCCCCGCCGAGCTGCGTTTCGCGGGTTTCACCGGGATCGTGATCCGGGGCCGCGCCGCCGAACCCACCTACCTGTGGCTCCACGATGGCGAAGCGGAGCTCCGGCCGGCGAGCCACCTGTGGGGGAAGACGACGTCCGAGGTCGACGACCTGCTCAAGGCCGAGCTTGGCGACGACAAGATCCAGGTTGCGCAGGCGGGGCCGGCCGGCGAGAAGCTCGTCCGTCTGGCCGCGATCATGAACATGGCCAACCGTGCCAACGGCCGCACCGGGATGGGCGCGGTGATGGGCTCGAAGAACCTGAAGGCGATCGTCGCGCGCGGGACCAGCAAGAAGCTTCCGCTGGCGGACGCGGCGGGCCTCAACGTGCTGGCGCGCTCCGGCGCGGCGGAGATCCCGAACAACGCCGATGTCCTTGGTCTGCGCACGGACGGGACGGCCGGCGTCCTCGAGTGGCAGCACGCCGCCGGCACCTTGCCGACCTTCAACTACAACGCCGGCCAGTTCGACCGCTACGAGGCGATCTCCGGCCAGACGATGACGGCCACAATCCTCACCGACCGGGACACCTGCTACGCCTGCGCGGTGCGCTGCAAGCGGGTCGTCGAAACGGAGTGGCAGAGCCGGCCCGTGGAGGCTCGCCACGGCGGCCCCGAGTACGAGACGCTCGCCGTATTCGGGTCGTACTGCGGCGTCGACGACCTTCCCGCGATCTCCCTCGCCAACAAGATCTGCAACGAGCACGGCCTGGACACGATCGGCACGGGAGCCACCGTCGCCTGGGCGATGGAGTGTTTCGAGCGCGGCCTGCTGACCGCGTCGGAGATCGGCTTCCCGGCGCCCTTCGGCGATGCCGCGGCGATGCTGCGCCTGACCGAGATGCTCGCCCGGCGCGACGGGTTCGGCGACGTCCTGGCGAACGGCTCACGGCGCGCCGCCGACCTGATCGGAAGGGGCCACGACCTCCTCGTGACGGTCAAGGGAGCCGAGGCGCCCGGCCACATGCCGCAGGCGAAGCGGTCCCTCGGGGTGATCTATGCGGTGAACCCGTTCGGCGCGGACCACCAGTCCTCGGAGCACGACCCGATGATCGAGGAGGGGGCCGCGGATCTCTCGCTGGACCGGCTCAAGCTGCTCGGGTTCGACGCGGCGCAGGAGTTCGGGTCGCTCGGCCCGGACAAGGTCCGCTTCGCACTCCGGACCCAGCAGTTCTACTCGTTCCTCGACACGGCCTCCCTGTGCCAGTTCGTATGGGGCCCGGCGTGGACCCTGTACGGGCCGCAGGAGACCGTCGACTTCGTGCGGGCCGTGACCGGCTGGCAGGATTTCGACCTGGACGAGCTGATGGAGATCGGCGAGCGGCGCCTCAACCTGCTGCGCGCCTTCAACGCCCGGGAGGGCCTGGGACGCCGCGAGGATCGTCTGCCGGCCAAGATGTTCCGGCCGCTCACAGGGTCCGGGCCCACGGCGGGCGTCGCCCTGGACCCCGCGGAGATCGAGGGCGCCCTCGACGAGTACTACCGGCTGGCCGGCTGGGATGGGCGGACGGGCAACCCGACGCCGGAGACCATGGCCCGCCTCGGGCTCGAGTGGACGGCCGCCGGCTGAGCATCACGCCGGCCCCCGGTCAGGTCGCCCGCTCGGCCGTCAGGTCGCCTGCTCGCGCTCCAGCCTGACCGGTTCGCCGGCACCCTCGTAGGAGCGGTGCTCGCCGCGCATGAGCGAGGCGACCGCTCCCAGGGCGCTGGCCACCACGCCGGCCAGGAAGGCCATGTGCAGGGCGTTGATGAAGGGGGTCAGGCTGATCCCGTTGCCGCCGATCTGCGTGCCGGAGAAGACGGCGACCAGGACCTTGGGGTCCATCGACGCCGAGACCAGCCCGATCGCCAGCGCGATGGACACGACGAAGCCGGACTGCATCAGCATCATCCGCGTGCCCGCCCCGGCGCCCCGCTTGTTCGGCGGCACGACGCCCATGACCGCGCTGGTGTTGGGCGAGTTGAAGATCCCGGAGCCTGCTCCCACCACGAGCTGCCAGAACGCGAGCTGCCAGTAGGGCGTCGTCGCGGTCAGCGTCATGAGGCCGGCCAGGCCGAGGCCCGTGATGACCATGCCCGCCGTGGCGAGCGCGCGAGAGCCGTAACGGTCCGCCAGCACGCCGCTGATCGGGGAGAGCACCACCAGCCCGATCGCGAGCGGCGCCAGCATCAGCCCGGCCGTGACCGGGTCCTCGCCGCGGGCGCCCTGGAGGTAGAAGACCAGCAGGAACAGCACCCCGTTACGGGCGATCGCATTGAGGAAGCCGGTCAGGTTGCCCATCGCGAAGAGCCGGTCCCGGAAGAGCGACAGGTCCAGCAGGGGAGCGTGGTGGTGCGCCTCCACCCACAGGAAGATCGGCGCCGCAACGAGGAAGGCGAGGAACCCGCCGACGACCCACCAGGTCGTCCAGCCGTACACGCCGCCGAAGGCCAGGGCCATCATCAGCCCCATCAGGCCGACGAAGTAGAGGAGGGAGCCGACCCAGTCGATCTCGACCCGCCGGTCGCGCGTTCCCTGCTCCACCAGGATCAGGCCGGCCGCGGCGAGCCCAACGAGCCCGATCGGTACGTTGAACCAGAAGATGGTCCGCCAGCCGAAGCCGGTCAGCCAGCCGCCGAGGATGGGGCCCATGATCGCGCCCGCGCCGATGATCATGGCGTTGATGCCGAGCGCCTTGCCCAGCTCGATGCGCGGGAACGCGTCGGTGACCAGCGCGGTGGCGTTGGCCATCAGGAGCGCGCCGCCGACGCCCTGGACGAGGCGCCAGGCGATCAGCTGGGTCGCGTCCGGGGAAAGGGCGCAGAAGACCGACGCAGCCGTGAAGATGGCGAAGCCCAGGGTGTACGAGCGTGCGCGTCCGACCATGTCGGCCACCCGCCCCGCGTTCAGGACGAGCACGGTGGCGACGAGGGTGTAGCCGACGACGATCCAGAGCAGGCTGAAGATGTCCGTGTGGAGGTCGCGCAGGATGTCCGGCAGGGCGATGATCAGCGTGCCACCCGTCAGAGACGCCATCAGGGCCCCGATGCTGGTCACGAGCAGCACCCACCAGCGGTAGCTTGCGTGGGCCGGGTTCACGCGCTGCCGGACGGGGTTCCTCACGGCTGCCCGTCGAGGCGCCGGAGCAGGCCATCGGCCGCCCCCGGCAGGTTCCTGGAGCTCATGCGGGGATCCTAGCGCAACCCTGCCGTTTACGTGAAAGTGCAGGTCCCTTGACCGGGTCGCTCCCTCGCGCCGTCACGGGGCGACCGTCCCCGGTGGACAATCAGGGGTGCCGCGAGGCTCTCGAGCGCCCGGGGTCGTCCAGCCCCAGGACGCCAATCGAATCGGCAGCCTCGTCGAGGTGCCCGCCCCACGCCGGAGGACCGACCGTGACCTACCTGCCTGCACCCGGACGCTACGAGCGGATGACCTATCGCTTCTGCGGGCGGAGCGGCCTGCAACTTCCATTGCTCTCGCTCGGGCTGTGGCACAACTTCGGCGACCACACGCCCCTGGCCACGCAGCGCGAGATCGTCTGCACCGCCTTCGACCTCGGGATCACCCACTTCGACCTTGCCAACAACTACGGCCCGCCCTACGGCAGCGCCGAGCGCAACTTCGGGCGCATCCTGCGTGAGGACCTCGCGGCGCACCGGGACGAGCTGATCATCTCGAGCAAGGCCGGCTGGGACATGTGGCCGGGGCCGTACGGCCAGGGCGGCGGGTCGCGCAAGTACGTGCTGGCGAGCCTGGACCAGAGCCTTCGCCGGGTGGGCGTCGACTACTTCGACATCTTCTACTCGCACCGCTTCGACATCGACACGCCGCTCGAGGAGACGATGGGGGCGCTCGCCACCGCGGTCCGGCAGGGCAAGGCGCTCTACGTGGGGATCTCGTCGTACTCGGCCGCGAAGACGCGCGAGGCGGCCGCCATCCTTCGGTCGGAGGGCGTGCCCCTGCTGATCCACCAGCCTTCGTACAACCTGTTCAACCGGTGGGTCGAGCCGGAGCTCCTCGATGCGCTCGCGGAGACCGGCGCCGGGATGATCGCGTTCACGGCGGTCGCGCAGGGGCTGCTCACGAGCAAGTACCTCGACGGAATCCCCGCCGACGCGCGCATCAACCGCCCCGGCGGTGACTCGTTCGAGAGGAGAATGCTGAGCGAGCAGAACCTGGCCCGTGTCCGGGCGCTCAACGAGATCGCGCTGCGGCGCGGCCAGACCCTGGCCCAGATGGCCTACGCGTGGGTTCTGCGCGATCCGCGGGTCACCTCCACGTTGATCGGCGCGAGCTCTCCCGCGCAGGTCAGGGAGAACGTCGGGGCGCTGGCGGGACTGGCCTTCTCACTCGACGAGCTGGCCGAGATCGACCTCTACGCGGTCGACAGCGGCGTCAACCTGTGGGAGAAGCCGAGCACGGATCAACGCGCCTGAGGTCCGCTCCGCCGGTCGCGGAAGTCTGCCGCGGCAGGTCTCCGGCCGCGGCAACTGACCGGTCGAGGCGGACGTGCCGTCAGAACGGAAGGCCGAGACCGCTCGCCGGATCCGGCACGATCTGGTAGGACGGACCGGTCTGCTGGACGCCGACGACAGCGGTCAGGACGATCATCAGCACGATGACGGCCGCGACGATCAGGAGGGCGCGGACGAGATCCTGGTTGGACGCCACCCTCTGCCCGAGGGTTGGATGCTGGAGCGCCATGATGCGCCTCCACCGGGCCGACGAACCCAGATCCGCCAGTGACTCCGCGCGGTCCGGCGACCCGATCGGCTCGCGCCTCGACACGTCCCTGGCATCGACACCCCGACAGGTGAACCATGATCCCGTTGCCACCTGCCTCCAAGGGCCGTTCGGCGGTTGGTGGAGTGCCATCCACATCTATCTGCGGTAGCCACTCGGTCCTGCGTGTGTCGGGTGGACGCCAACCAGGCCATCCGCGCGCGATCA
>JARLHH010000388.1 GCA_031292335.1 Candidatus Limnocylindrales bacterium
CTCCACGGCCCCGGACGTGTCGGCCGCCACGGCGTCGAGCGCCGTCTGGGCATGGGGGAGGAGATCCTCGTCGAGAGGCTCGGAACGGCGTCCGGTACGCATCTGCGGCGTTATACCACGCCGCGGAGGTCCGTCTCCTGCTTGCCCCGCACCGGCGGGGGATCCACCCGCACGAACGTCTCCCAGCCCATGAACCGCTCCACCATCTCGCGCGGCGCCGCGGCCCAGCTGCCATCGCGCATCTGGCTGGCATGGGCCGCCAGCGCGGCGAGCTTCCGATCCAGGACGCTCCGAACGTCCACGACCGTCGTGATCTCCTCGTCCGGCCGGGCAAGCTCGACGAAGCGCCGCTGCTGGAGCAGGTCGTCCTCCGTCGGCGGGGCGGCGGCGGTTGCGGCATCTCCCCGAGCTGCGGCAAAGGATTCCTGCAGGCGGCCCAACTCGGCGAGGCCGCTCCGGGGAATCGCCTGGTGATAGAGGACGCGCGGGCCGCCCGGACGGCGCGCCGCGCGCCGGTACGCCTCGGTGGCGCGAGCCGAGATCGTGACGTGGTCCGGGTGGCCGTAGATGCCGCCCGGATCGAACGTCAGCACGACGGCCGGACGCAGCTCCGCCATGATCGCCTCCAGCCGCCCGACGACCTCCTCGGGGTCGGCGTTCGCGAAGCAGTCGGCCGGGCGCGGCCAGTTCTCCATCCCGCTGTCGCGGTAGCCGAGAAAGATCGGCTCGCCGACGCCGAGCGCGCGCATCGCCTCGCGAAGCTCACCGTGGCGCAGCTCCCGGTCGAGCTCGCGCGCGCCGGCCTGCCCGCCCAGGTCCCCGTCGGTCGCACAGACCAGGTTCGTCGGCACGCCGCGCCCCGCCGCGAGCGCCAGGACGCCGCCCACCCCGAAGGTCTCGTCGTCCGGGTGGGCGAAGATCGCGAGCAGGCCGCGCGCCGGCTCGGTCGGCTGGTCGGTCATCCCTGCGAGGCTCGGGGGCGGGTGGCCGCGGGCGTCATCGACCCGCCGGGCGATCGGTCGCCGCGGCGGACGCTTCGAGCTGCTCGCCGAGCTCCACCGTGCGCCGGTAGGCCGCCCAGACGGCCTCGGAGAGGACGGTCCGGAGACGGCCCGATTCGAGCTCATGGAGCGCGGCGGCGCTCGTGCCGCCCGGGGAGGTGACCATGTTACGGAGCACGGCCGGGTGCGTCCCGGACGCCTTCGCGAAGAGCGCGCTGCCCTCCAGCGTCTCGACCACCAGGTCGTGGGCGACGTGGCGCGGGAAGCCGAGGTGGACGGCCGCATCCACGAGCGCCTCCATCACGAGGAAGACGTAGGTGGGGCCGGTGCCGGAGACGGCGGTTGCCATCGCGACCATCTTCTCGTCGTCCACCTCGATCTCGACGCCCAGGGTCGCCAGGAGCGCCTTCGCCTGTTCGCGCTGCTCCGGGCTCGTCTCCGGGGTCGCATACCAGACCGTGATCCCGCGGCCCAGCTGGGCCGGCGTGTTCGGCATGCTGCGAACGAGCTCGCGGTGCCCGAGCAACCCCTCCAGCGCCGTCGTGGTGGCGCCGGCGATCACGCTCAGGACCAGCTGGCCCGGCCGGAGGTGCGGCCCGATCTCGCGTCCGACCCGGGGCAGCATCTGCGGCTTCACGGCGAGCACGACCACGTCGGCGCCTTCCACTGCCTCCACGTTGCTGGCCGTGACGCGGATCCCGTGCTGGGCGGCGAGCTCCGCGCGCCGGTCGGCGCGCGGGTGGCTGGCGACGATGCTGGCGGGCTCCACGAGCCGGCCACGAAGAAGCCCGGCGATCATGGACTCGGCCATCACCCCCGTGCCGACCGTGGCGAGCGTGCGTCCCTGGAGCGGCGACATGCGCGCGAGTCTACTCCAGCGGCTCTGCCTGCCCCGAAACGAGGAAGAAGAAGCGTCCCGTCCTCGCGACCTCCACGTGCCCGAAGCCGAGCGAGCGCATGACCGCGGCCACGTCGTCCGGCTCGTAGAACACCTTTGGGATCGTGAACGTGCGCCCGTCCGCCAGCCGTCGCTGCGCGAGGTCCGGAGCTGGCGCCTCGGCTCGCTCGCGCGTGCCCGATGCCGGATCCTCGAGCGAGTCGATCATGGCGAACGTGCCGCCCGGACGCAGCCAGCGCAGCGCAAGCGCGAGGAACTCCGCCAGCCGGGTCCTGGGCACGTGGGAGAGCCAGAAGCCGGCGAAGAGGCCGTCCACGGGTCGATCCGGAGCAGCCCAGGCATCCCGGACGTGGAGATGTGCCCGGAGGCCGTGGGCCACCAGGCGCGCGCGGGCGAGGTCCAGGGGCGCGGACGCGGCGTCGTACGCGTGCAGCTCGCCCTTGGTCGCCAGCAGGGCGGTCCACCAGCCGGTGCCCGCGGCAAGCTCCACGATCTCGCCGCGGACCGGGAGCCGGTCCAGCCAGGTCGTGGCACGGTCCAGCTCCATCTGCCAGGCCAGGTCCTGCACCGGGCCGTGGGCATACCGGCCGCGCCGCAGGTACCAGTCGTCGTACTCGACCGCCCGGGCCTCGTAGTACGGCACGAGCTCTTCCTCGTGCGTCGGGGTGGCGGGGACGGCGGCTGACTCGGCGCGGGCGCTCGCCGTGCGGGCCTGCAGCGCCGCGTGGAGGCGGAACCGGACGAACGGGTTCGAGTCGGCACGGGCGAGGCAGTCCGGGCAGAGCCGCGCGAGCGTCGCCAGGTCGTCCGCGTCCCGGGGCTGCCAGGTCAGGCCGCACCACAGGCAATCGAACGGGCGGGGCGCGCGGGTTGTCGCGTCGGTGGACGTGCCGGTCGCCGAGGCGCGGCGCGCGGGTGCGCCCTCGCTCACTCGACCGGGACCCAGCCGCCGGGCGGCGCGATGTCGACGAAGCCGGCCGGGTCGAACAGCTCGGCCAGCAGCTCGATCCCGTCGATCACGCGCGGACCGGGGATCCCGAAGAAGGCCGCGTCGAGGGCGAAGACCTGGCCGCGCCGCACGGCGTGCAGGCCGCTCCAGCCCGGCGGACGCGGCAGCCGGTTCCAGGCAGCCAGCGCACCGGCGAGGTCCGCGCCGCCCGGCATGAGGAGCAGCATCTCCGGATCCAGGTCCCCGACCTCATCCCAGGTCGCACGCGCCGCCGCCTCGCCATCGCGACCGAGCAGGTCCCAGCCGCCGGCCCGGCGGATCTGTTCCGGAACCCAGCGGCCCGCCGCGAACGGCGGATCGAGCCACTCCAGCGCGACGACGCGGGGCGGCGCATGGCCTGCTGCCCGCCGCTCGAGGACGACCTCCTCGACGTCGGCGAGGCGCTCGCGGAGGATCTCGACGAGGCCCAGCGCCTCGTCCTCGGCGGAGGTCATGGCACCGATCGTGGTGATCGAGTGGAGAATCCCCTCGACGGTCGTCGGCGCGAGCGTCACGACGGTCGGCGCACCGCGGCGGGCTCCCGCCCGTTCATCCGCGTCGGGCGTCCGGAGACGTTCCGGGCTCCACGGCCCCGGCACGAGGATCAGGTCGGGCCGAAGCTCCGCCACCAGCGCGTCATCCACCTCCAGGGGAGCGGATCCCGGACCGGGGCTGAGGTCCCCGGCCCGCGCGACGACCCGCGGGCCGGCCGCGTCCGGGACCTCGCATGCGTCCGTGATGCCGACGAGGTCATCCGCGAGCCCCAACGTGCAGAGGATCTCCGTGGCTGCGGGGAGGAGCGAGACGATGCGCATGGCGCTCCGGAAATGGAACGACCGGCCGTCCGGGTCGGGGGCCGGTCGTCAGGGTTGCCGCGGCGGCGCGCTGGCCGCCGGCGAATGCGTGCGGACGGTGGACCGGCCCGCCGGGGGCCGGAGCATCAGGCGGGCTTGAGCGTCTCCAGCATGGCGCGCGCGGCGGCCTTGTCCGTGAACCAGAGCGCGTTGAGCGGCGTGTACTGGGCCCAGCCGGCCGGCACCGACTCCTCCGGATAGATCGCGTTGACCGGGCACTCGGGCTCGCACGCGCCGCAATCGATGCATTCGTTCGGGTCGATGTACAGGGTGCGATCGACGCCTTGCTCGAAATGGATGCAGTCGACGGGGCAGACGGCCACGCACGCCTGATCCATCACGTCGACGCACGGCTCGGCGATCGTGTAGGTCATCTGAAAAGACTCCTCCGCTCATGGTGCGTTCGTGCCCGCCGCGTCGCCACCGGTGCCGGTGATCCCGCGCGAAACGGAGGGTACCACCCGCGGGTGGCAGTCGGCGCGGGCCCGAGCGAGCACCGCGCCGCGGAAGTTCAGAGCCAGCGCTTCGCGACGAGAGGCGTCGGGCCGGCGGGCTGATGGGACTGGGCTGCGGTCGCCCGGCCTTGGCCGGCGTCGCCGTTCGATCGAGGCGCGGGTCCCGCGCCCGTGACGAGGACGTAGCCGAGGAGAACCGACGTGATCAGGGCGACGACGCCCCGTTCATGGCGCATCCTGCGCCTCCACGCGATGGCCGCCGGGCCGGCGGTGGGCGTGCCCCACGCCGATGAGTTTGCCGCGCCCTACTTATCGCCGCATTTACTCGACGTTCCCGGTCGCCGTCCGCCGGCGACCTCGCCCGAGTCTCCGCGCCCGGCAGGGCACGGCGCGGCTACATGCCGTGGGGGGTGTAGGCCGGGTCGAGGTAGGTGTCCGGGTCCTCGTCGAAGTCGAGCTTGCAGCCCTTGCCGCAGAAGTAGTAGGTCGTGCCGTCGTGCTCGCTCGTCAGGGTCGCCGTCTCCGTGTCGACCTGCATGCCGCAGACCGGGTCGATCGCGACTGCCATGATGCCGCCTCCTGGGTGCCTCCGGTCTCGGGCCCGGTACTCCCCGGGAGTATACGGGCGGGGGTGCGATGCTCGCAGGGGCGGCGTAGCATGGACGGCGTGACTGCAGACACCGACCGGATCGCCGTCGCGCGTGCGCGCCTCCAGGAGGTGCGAGTGGATCTCCTCGCCGAGCTCGGCGAGGAGATCGAGGCGCCCGGCCAGATGACATATGGATCGCAGGCCGCCGCGGCCTCGCATGTCTTCGCCCAGCAGCGTGACCTTGCCCTGCGCGAGCAGGCCGAGCGTCGGCTCCACGCCGTCGACCACGCGTTGGCGCGCCTTGCCGCGGGTACGTACCCGATCTGCGAGACGTGCGGCGCCGCGATCCCGCCCGAGCGCCAGGAGCTGGTCCCGTGGGCAACCACCTGCGTCGCGTGCGGCAGCCACGCGCATTGAGCGGACTCTCCCGCCCGGGGCTCAGCCACCGGCGAACGTGCCTGTGAGCGCACCCGGCGACCTCGTCGGCCTCGACCGTATCCGGGCCGCCGCCATCCTGCTGCGCGGCGTCGCCGCCCGGACACCCCTCGTCGCGCTCGGCGACCCGGCGCGCGGGCAGCTGCTCAAGGCGGAGTCGCTCCAGCCGATCGGGGCCTTCAAGCTGCGTGGCGCGTACACGGCGATCGCCTCGCTGGGACCGGCCGAGCTGCGGCGCGGCGTCATCACCTACTCGTCGGGCAACCACGCCCAGGGCGTCGCCCGCGCCGCCCGTCTGCTGGGCTGCCCGGCCGTCGTGGTCATGCCAAACAACGCCCCGGCGATCAAGCGCGCCAGGGTCCTCGCCGACGGCGCCGAGGTGGTGACGGTGGGGCCGGCAAGCGCCGAGCGGCAGGCCGTCGCCGAGCGTATGGCGACGGAACGCGGGCTCGCGATCATCCCGCCCTTCGACGACGATCGCATCATCGCCGGCCAGGGAACCTGCGGCCTGGAGATCGCGGAGGACGTCGACGACCTGGCGCTCGTGGTCGTGCCGATCGGAGGCGGCGGGCTGGCCAGCGGCGTGGCGGTCGCGGTGAAGGCGCTCCAGCCCTCGGCCCGCGTGATCGGCGTGGAGCCGGACCTCGCCGCCGACGCCCGCGAGTCCCTGGAGCTGGGTCGGATCGTCGAATGGTCGGCTGCCGACGTCTCGCGGACCATCGCCGACGGAACGCGGACCCAGGCGCTGGGCCCCCGAACATTCGCCCACCTTCGCGCCCACCTGGACGGAATCGTGACCGTCTCGGAGGCCGAGATCGCGGCCGGCGTGCGCCTGGCGGCCGAGGAGGCACGCCTGGTGGTGGAGCCGTCCGGGGCCCTGCCGATCGCCGCGCTCCGTTTCCATGCCGACGAGCTGGGCCTGCCGCTGGCCCGGGGGACGGTGGTGGGCATCGTCTCGGGCGGCAACGTCGACCCGGAGCGCTACCTGGCCTATCTCCAGGCGCCGATCCCCGCCTGATCCGTCAGGGAGACGGCAGCCTCGGGTTGCCGGCGCCCGCCGCGCCCGCTGCGCTCACCGCCTCCGCCGCGGCGGCACGGCCCGCGAGCCGGGCATCCTCGGCCGACTCGCGGCGGCGCGTGGCCGCCTCGTCGAAGCGCATCCACGCCGCGATGAGCAGGAGAAGGGCGAGCAGGAACCCGGCGTCGCCCAGGCCCCACATGATCGCGCCGGCCGCCTGCTGGTCCTGCAGCGGCGACGGGCCCCACAGGCGGCCGGTGGTCGCGTAGTGCGGGTACAGGATCGTCCCGGAGTAGAGGATGGCGACCCCGAGGAACGAGTTGAGCGGCATCTGGACGAACAGGTAGAGGATCCGCGCCGGGTAGCCCAACCGCCACGGGCTCGGGTCGCGGCCCACGACCGGCATCCAGAAGAGCATGGAGCTGACCAGGTACAGCACGTGCTCCAGGTCGTGCAGCCAGACGTTCTCGAGCGTGGCGTCGAAGAGCGGCGAGAAGTGGGTTCCCCACATCACGGCGGTGAAGAGGACCCACGCGACGAGCGGGTGGCCGATCACCCTGACCACCCGTGAGTCGAGCACGGGCAGGACCCAGCGCTGACGGACCCGCGGCGTGGCGACACGCAGGACCAGCGTGATCGGGGCGGACAGCACGATCGCCGGCGCGGCGAGGAAGATCAGGATCACGTGCTGGACCATGTGGAGCGAGAACAGGGTCGTGTCGTACCGCTCGATGCCGGACTGGAGGGCGATCGCGATTGCGGCGAGGCCCAGCAGGAAGAAGACCGGCCGGTCCCGCGGAACCGGCTTCGCGGGGTGGGCCGCGTTCACCCGCCGGACCGCCCACAGGTAGGCAGCCGCGGCGAGCGCGAGCGGGAGCCAGATCGTCGGGTCGAAGGACCAGCCGAGCACGAGCCCCGCGGCGTCCGGGGCGGGAGGCACGCCGGTCCCGTGCGCGGACACGACCGGGGCGCCCGCGAGCAGCGCGATCAGCATCGCGCCGGCCGGGAGCCAGCGGCGAGGGCCGGGGTGGATCCGGCGGACCCGGGACGGGTTCGGCGCCGGCGGTGCGTCGGGGGCGGTCACCGGGCGATTGTGGCGCGAAGCGGCCTCGAACGGCGGCGTTCGAATCCCGCGAACGGTGACGTCCGGCGCCGCCTCGTGGCCGAGGCGGGAACAACGTCCCCGCGCGCGTGCGCATCTGCGCATGTTTTTGGGCACTTCGGGTATCATGCCCGCCGTTCCGCACTTCCGCCGTCCCCGGAGGTCGGAGCGATGCGGGGAGGAGCCGCCGGACGCATCCCGGTGGAGCGCCGCGCCAGCTGTACGAGGTCCGCCACGCCCATGGGTCAGACAGCGAAGCGATGGGTCCGCCGCGCCGGGACGCTGGCGACGCTCGGCGCCCTCGCGCTCCTCGTCTCCGCCTGCACCGACTTCAACCTGCGGACGGCCCTCCCACCGGAGGCGGCCTCGGTCCAGGGCGAAGCCACGCGCAACCTCTACCTGCTCATCTTCGCGATCGGTGTCGCGATCTTCGTGCTCGTGGAAGGCCTGATCCTCTTCGCGGTCCTGCGCTATCGCCGCCGGGAGGGCGACGACGAGCTGCCCCCGCAGATCCACGGCAACAACCGGCTGGAGATCGTCTGGACCGCGATCCCCATCGCCATCGTGCTGGTGCTGTTCTTCCTCTCCTGGCAGACCCTCGACACGGTCGACGCCCACACGCCCACGCCGCCCATCCGCATCGGGGTGGTCGCCTACCAGTGGCAGTGGCAGTTCGTCTACGCGCCGGACGGCGTGGCGTGGCAGGACTGCAACGCTGCCGCGAACCAGGGCAAGTGCGTGACCGTCTACGGAACGCTCCCGTCGGGAGGCGATCGCACGGGTTGGTCGCCGCCGGTGATGCACGTCCCGGTGAACGAGACGGTCGAGCTCGACCTGCACTCCATGGACGTGATCCACTCGTTCTACGTCCCGGCCTTCCTCTACCAGCGCGACATCACGCCCGGACACGACCAGGTGATCCAGTTCGACGCGGACCGGATCGGGACGTACCGCGGTCAGTGCACCCAGTTCTGCGGCCTGTACCACGAGTTCATGGAGTTCCAGGTGCAGGTGGAATCGAAGGCCGACTACGATGCCTGGCTGCAGCAGCAGCTGGCGCCGCCGCCCTCCGCGTCAGCGGCACCCGCGGCCAGCGCCGGGGCACCCGCTCCGAGCGCCGGGGCGAGCGCCGGGGCCGGAGCCCCCGCGGGGAGCGCCGTGCCGGGCGCCGAGGTCACCCTCCAGCTCACCGCGAGCGGGATCGCCTACGACACGACCGAGCTCTCGGCCCCGGCCAACACGCCCTTCCAGATCGACTTCACGAACAACGACGCGGGGATCCCCCATAACGTCTCGATCCACGAGGGCTCGGCCACCGGCACGGAGGTCTTCAAGGGCGAGATCTTCAGCGGGACCGGGGCCCGGACCTACGACGTGCCGGCC
>JARLHH010000389.1 GCA_031292335.1 Candidatus Limnocylindrales bacterium
CCAGGGTGGACGCGTCGGCGCCCGCCGCGGCGGGGACCGTCATCCCAGCGAACCCTCCATCTCCATCTTCACGAGGCGGTTGAACTCGATGGCGTATTCCATCGGCAGCTCCTTCGTGAAGATCTCGAGGAAGCCCTGGACCACCAGGTTCGTCGCCTCGTTCTCGGTCAGGCCGCGGCTCATCAGGTAGAAGATCTGGTCCGCGCTGATCTTGCCGACGGTGGCCTCGTGGGTCATCGTCGTGTCGTCTTCCTGGATGTCGATGTAGGGGTAGGTGTCGGACCGGCTCTGCTCGTCGAGCAGGAGCGCATCGCAGCGGACGCTGGCGACCACGCCGGTCGCGCCCGGAGCCACCTTGAGCGTGCCTCGATACGTCGAGCGGCCGCCGTCCTTGCTGACCGACTTGCTGACGATCCGGCTGCGCGTGTTCGGGGCGAGGTGGACGGCCTTGGCACCGGTGTCCTGGTGCTGGCCGTGACCCGCGAACGCCACGCTGATCACCTCGGCGGTGGCGCCCTCGCCCCGCAGGTAGATGGCGGGGAACTTGACCGTGCTGCGCGAGCCCGTGTTCGCGTCGACCCACTCCACCGTGGAGCGCGCGTGGGCGTGGGCTCGCTTCGTCACCAGGTTGTAGACGTCGCGGCTCCAGTTCTGGATCGTGGTGTAGCGGACCTGCGAGCCCGGCAGCGCGATCACCTCGACGACGGCGGCGTGCAGCGCGTCGGTCGTGTAGATCGGGGCCGTGCACCCCTCGATGTAGTGAACCTTGGACCCCTCGTCGGCGATGATCAGCGTCCGCTCGAACTGGCCCGTGTTCTCGCCGTTGATCCGGAAGTACGCCTGCAGCGGGAGCGGGACCTCCACGCCCTTCGGGATGTAGACGAAGCTGCCGCCCGACCATACCGCGCTGTTGAGCGCCGAGAACTTGTTGTCCTCGGGCGGGATCACGGTGCCGAAGTACTTCCTGACGATGTCCGGGTACTCGCGCAGACCCTGGTCCATGCCCATGAAGACCACGCCGATCTTGCTGAGCTCCTCGCGGACCGAGTGGTAGACCACCTCGGAGTCGTACTGGGCGCCCACACCGGCCAGGAACTTGCGCTCCGCTTCCGGGATCCCCAGCTTCTCGAACGTCTGCTTGATCTGGTCCGGGACGTCATCCCAGGACTTCTCTTCGCGGTCCGACGGCTTGCGGTAGTAGACGATCTTGCTGAAGTCGATGTGCTGGACGTTCTCCGGCACCCAGGTGGGCATCGCGCGGGCCATGAAGTGGTCGTACGCCCGCAGCCGGAACTGGAGCATCCACTCGGGCTCGTCCTTGAAGCCGCTGATCTCCTCGACGGTCTGCCGGGTCAGGCCGACCTTCGTCTCCTTCAGGTAGGTGACGTCGTCGTGGAAGCCGTACTGGTAGTCCTGGGAGACGATCTCCCCGCGCGCGACGGTCATCGTGGCTCCTCGGGCTGAGGTGGCGCCCCGCCGGCGGATGCCCGGGCGCGGCGGGTCGGGAGTTCGGCAGCGGGGACGCGCCGGATCGCGAGGGGGCCGCGATCCGTCGCCGCCGAATTCCGACCTGCATTGTCGGATATACGCGTGCCGACGTCAAACGGCAATCCGACCTTGCGCGGAACGACGGTCGCGCGCAAGACTGCCCGAAATACCCCTTCCCGTGGCCACGCCCCTCCGGGTAGACTCGCGGCCTCCGCGCCTTGAGCGTGGCGGGAGACAGCGAGGGGGATCAGGTGGCCGGTCTCGGGGCGGGTGGAGCGGCAGGCGGCGGGCCGCTGGCCGGCCTCGCCTCGCTCTTCAGCGGGACCAGCCTCATCGCCATCGCGGCGGGACTGATCGTCGGGGTGGCCGGGACCGGCACGCTGCTCGCGACCGGGGCGGTCCACGTCGGCGGCGGGGCCACGACCCCAGCATCCTCGACGGCGGGCCTCCAGCTGGTCGCCTGCCCGGACGCCGGACCCGTGATCGGAACGCTCCCGCAGGGCGAGAAGGTCCTCGTGACGGGCCGCAGCGCCGACGGCGCGTGGCTCCAGATCTACTACCCCGGTCCCGCGTTCGACCGGGCCTGGACCAAGGCCGGCCCGCTCCAGCTGGAGGCCGACGCGAGCGGGCTGCCGGTCACCGCCTGCGAGGCGCCGCTCTCGCCGTCGCCGGCCCCATCGCCCGAGGCGTCGACGGCCGTCGTCGAGCCGTCTCCGCAGGCGAGCCCGTCGCCCCAGCCGTCT
This sequence comes from Candidatus Limnocylindrales bacterium, assembly GCA_031292335.1. Taxonomy (GTDB): domain Bacteria; phylum Chloroflexota; class Limnocylindria; order Limnocylindrales; family CSP1-4; genus CTSoil-043. The sequence goes on from JARLHH010000389.1 coordinate 2,232, forward strand.
CCGTCGCCATCGCCGTCCCCGTCGGCCGGGCCGAGCCCCAGCCCGAGCCCCCGCCCGTCGCCCAGCCCCTCGCCGACACCGAAGCCGACCCCGAACACCCCGCCCGTGATCGCCTCGCTCAGCCCCTCGACCGGTGCGGTGAGCTACGACCAGGGCGCGTATTGTCCGACGGCCCCGAAGACCGTCACGTTCACCCTGAAGGCCTCCGACGTCGGCGGGGTCACGTCGGCCACGCTCTACTGGCGCAAGCCGGGCGCGACGGCCTACGCGGCGGCACCCATGACTTTGGCAAACGGTTCGGCTCAGAATGGGACGTGGCGGGTCACGCTCGACACGACCGCCAACGGGATCACCACCGCGGGCCGGTTGACCTACTACGCGGTGGCGCTGGATGCCAGCTCGGCGCGGGCGCGGACCCCCGCGAGCGGCACCCAGCTGGTCACCGTCAATGTCTGCGTGAACACGGGCCCGACGTTCGTGAGCGGCCCGACCGCGGGCAACGCGACGATCTACGCGGACCCGCGGAACACCGGCTGTGGCAGCCCCATCGGGACCGAGATCAGCGCCACGATCACCGACATCGACGGCGTCGCGTCCGCAACGCTCGTCTTCACCGACCAGGCGGGCACGGTCGTCCAGCGGCCCATGACCGGCTACGCGGGCAACCTCTGGAGCTCGTCGATCAACGCCGACGACGACGGGACGCAGGGCAACGGGACCTTCTCCTTC
>JARLHH010000075.1 GCA_031292335.1 Candidatus Limnocylindrales bacterium
GGAGGCAGCCCGTTTGCGCCGCCGCGGACGACCCGCGTACCATCGGCGACGTGATCCCTTCTTCAACCGGACCGCTGGCTGTGCCCGTGCCCGGAACGTTGCCCGGCGCCCGTCGCGCGACCCTCGCGCGCGACCGGGCCGGCGTCCGAAAGGTGCCCTGAACCATGGCTGTCGGCTCGTCCAACACGTTCGACCTGGTGGTGCTCGGCGCCGGGACCGGAGGCTACACGGCTGCGTTCCGGGCGGCCCAGCTGGGCCTGAAGGTTGCCCTGGTGGACGCCGACAAGATCGGCGGAACCTGTCTCCACCGGGGGTGCATCCCAACCAAGGCGCTCCTCGAGTCTGCCGACTTCGCCCACCGGGTCAGGACGAAGAGTCGCGAGCTGGGCGTGATGATCCCCGGCGAGGCGGTGATCGACTACGCGGCGATCGCGGCCCGCAAGGACCAGGTGGTCCGCCGCATGTGGACCGGCCTCAAGGGCCTGGTCGGCAAGAACAAGGTCGAGTGGGTCGCCGGTCGTGGCCGGCTGGAGGGCCCCGGCAGGGTGCGGGTCAAGCTGCACGGCGAGGACGGCACGCCAGGAGCCGGCGGCGAGCGCGTGCTGGAGGCGACCGACGTGATCCTCGCGACCGGATCGCGCGTCAAGAGCCTGCCGGGGATCACCCCGGACGGCGTCCGTATCCTGACCTCGGATGACGTCCTGCGGCTGGTCGAGCTGCCGGCCAGCATGGTGATCGTCGGGGCGGGCGCGGTCGGGTGCGAGTTCGCCTCGTGCTTCCACGACCTCGGCGTGAAGGTGACGCTGCTCGAGTACCTGCCGGCGATCGTGCCGCTCGAGGACCGTGACGTGTCAAAGGAGCTGGAGCGGAGCTTCCGGCGGCGCGGCCTCGACGTCATGACGAACGCCCGCTTCGACGTCGGGTCGCTGGTCGCCGGTGACGACGGGATCCGCCTGACCGTCGGGCCGGAGGGAGGCGAGGCGAAGGAGATCGCGGCCGACGTGATCCTGGTGGCCACCGGACGGGCGGCCAACATCGAGGAGATCGGGCTGGAGACGACCCGGGCGACGACCGACCGCGGCATCATCGTGGTGGACGGCCACATGCGGACCGCCGAGCCGCACGTGTGGGCGATCGGCGACATCGTGGGCGGGCTGTGGCTGGCCCACACCGCCGCGCACGAGGGGCTGACCGCGGTCCACACGATCGCCGGCGACCCGGACGTCCACGCCATGGACTACGCGGCGCAGCCGCGCGCCACCTACTGCCGCCCGGAGATCGCGTCGGTCGGCCTGACCGAGCAGGAGTGCGAGAAGCGCGGGCTGCCCGTCAAGGTGGGCCGGGTTCCGTTCCAGGCGATCGCGAAGGCCGTGATCGGCGGCGACTACGAGGGCTTCGCCAAGGTGATCGGCCACGCCGAGACCGGTGACACGCTGGGCGTGCACCTGATCGGGCCGCACGCCACGGACCTGATCGCCGAGGCGTCGCTCGCCGGCACGCTCCAGGCCCAGCCGTGGGAGATCGGCGCGGCCACGCATCCGCATCCCACGCTCTCCGAGATCGTCGGCGAGGCGGCCATGGCGGTGGACGGGCGGTCGATCAACTTCTGATCCGGCGGCCGCCTCCGGGCACGCCGGGAGCCGCAATTCGCCTGTGCGCGTGTACAGTCGCGGCGTGACGAATTCGGGGGTTTCCGCGGCGCCGGATCCGGTCGCGCGCTCCGGCCTGTCGGCAGCTCGCCTGCGCGAGATCTACCGTCTCATGGCGCTGGCACGTGCGCTGGACGAACGCGCCTGGATCCTGAACCGGTCCGGTCGCGTGCATTTCGTGATCAGCGCCCAGGGTCACGAGGGCGCCGAGGCCGGGATCTGCGCGGCGCTCACCCCCGGTCGCGACTGGCTTCTGCCCTACTACCGCTCGCTGGCCGCCGTGCTCGCGTTCGGGATGACGCCGCGCGAGGTGATGCTCCTCCAGTTCGGGAAGGCCGACGATCCCGGCTCGGGAGGGCGCCAGATGCCTGCGCACTATGGCGGCGCGGCGTACCGGATCTTCAGCGGCTCCTCGCCGGTCGGGACGCAGGCGCTCCACGCGGCGGGCATCGCGCTCGCGGCCAGGCTCCGCGGCGAGGCGCAGGTGGCGACGGTGATGATGGGCGAGGGCGCCGCCAACCAGGGCGACGTCCACGAGGCGCTCAACTTCGCGGGGATCCACCATCTCCCGATGGTCCTCGTGGTGGAGAACAACGGCTACGCGATCAGCGTGCCGGCCGAGAAGCAGGTGGCGGTGCGCGATGTGGCGATTCGCGCCGCCGGCTACAGCATGCCGGGCGTGATCGTGGACGGCACCGACGTCCTGGGCTGTTACCTGGCGATGCGGGACGCGGTCGCGCGAGCGCTGGCGGGCGACGGCCCCACGCTCATCGAGGCCAAGGTCACCCGGCTGACTGGGCACTCGTCCGACGACCAGCAGACCAAGTACCGGACCGAGGACGACCTGGCGGCCGGGCGCGGTCGCGATCCGCTGCCGGCCTTCCGCGACGAGCTCCGGGCGGCCGGCCTGCTGGACGCGGCGGCCGAGGCGCAGATCGCCGCCGAGGTCCGCGGCCTGGTGGACGACGCGACGGACTTCGCCGAGGCGGCCGCCGACCCCGACCCCGCGACGCTGCTGCGCCACGTCTACGCGGAGCCGGGAGTCCCGGGGGCGGCGCCGGGGCCGCCGGGCGGGGCTCCCGGCTGATGGCGGTCCGGACCTTCATCGAGGCGATCCGCGAGGGGCTTCGCGACGAGATGCGCCGCGACTCAACGGTGATCGTGCTGGGCGAGGACGTCGGCAAGAAGGGCGGCGTCTTCTTCGCCACGGACGGGCTCTGGGCGGAGTTCGGTGACGGCCGGGTGATCGACACGCCGCTCACCGAATCGATGATCGCCGGGGTGAGCATCGGGGCGGCGGCGAACGGCCTGCGCCCGGTCGCCGAGATCCAGTTCGCCGACTTCATCTTCCCGGCCATGAACCAGATCATCGAGGAGGCGGCCCGGATCCGATACCGGAGCAACGGGACGTTCGGCTGCCCGGTCACGATCCGGGCACCGTTCGGCGCCGGCGTCCACGGCGCGCTGTATCACAGCCAGTCGGTGGAGGCGTTCTTCGCCCACGTGCCGGGCCTCAAGGTGGTGATCCCCTCCACCTCGTACGACGCGAAGGGGCTCCTGCGATCCGCGATCCGCGATCCGGACCCCGTCATCTTTCTGGAGCACAAGAAGATGTACCGGAGCGTCCGCGGCGAGGTGCCGGACGGGGAGTACACGGTGCCGCTGGGCCGCGCGACCGTGATGCGCGAGGGAAGCCGGCTCACGCTGATCGCCTACGGCCTGATGGTCCACTACGCGCTCGACGCGGCGGCCCGGGTGGCGGGGGAGGGGATCGAGACCGAGGTGGTGGACCTGCGGACGATCCGCCCGCTCGACGCCGAGACCGTGCTGGCCTCGGTCCGCAAGACGGGCAAGTGCCTGGTGGTCCACGAGGACAACCGGTTCGGCGGATTCGGCGCGGAGGTCGCCGCGCTCGTGGCCGAGGAGGCGTTCGACTACCTCGATGGCCCGGTGACGCGCCTCGCCGGCCCGGAGTCGCCGGCGGTGCCCTATGCGAGCGCGCTCGAGGATGCCTTCCTGATCACGCCCGAGAAGATCGCGGGCGCGATCAGGACGCTGGCAGCGTACTGACCCGAGCGGCGCCCGGCGGCCGCCGCAGGCAGTACCGGCCGCAGGCGGGCCGAACCGTCCCGCGTGCCCGGGAGCGCGAGATAGGCCACACTAGCGGAGCCGGGGGCGTCGCTGAACCAGCGAGGCGCCCGGTGCGTACGAGCATGAGACGCGGGACGCAGGACCGCGGAGGAGGACCCCGTGGCGAAAGTCACGATGCCCCAGCTCGGCGAGAGCGTCGCCGAGGGCACGATCGGTCGCTGGCTCAAGAAGCCCGGTGACCGGGTGGAGAAGTACGAGCCGATCGTCGAGGTCGTCACCGACAAGGTGAACGCCGAGGTCCCGTCGCCGTTCGCGGGCATCCTTACCGCGATCCTCGCCGAGGAGGGCGCCACCGTCCCGAACAACGCCGAGATCGCGGAGATCGAAACGGCGGACGGCGACGTCGCAGCGGCCGCATCGCCGCCGGCGCCCCCGGCAGTCGCGCCACCGGCGGTCGCGCCCTCGGCCGCCCCAACCCCGTTCGAGAGCCCGGCTGCCCCTCCCGTGGCGGCGGCGGCAACCAGCCCGGCGATGACCGCCGGCATGCCGGTGCCACCGGCATCCGGCGATCCCGAGGCCCGGATGACGCCGGCGGTTCGCCGGCTGCTCCGCGAGCACTGTCTCTCGCCTGCCCAGGTCCCGGGAACCGGCGGTGGCGGGCGCATCACCCGGGATGACGTCCTTGCCGTGGTCGAGGCGATCCGCACCGGCAGGTTCGGCGCGGGAGCCGGCGGAGCCGCCCCGGGCGGCGCGTCCGGCGCCCCGAACGTGCCCGCTCCAGCCTCGAACGGCGCACCCACCGCCGGCCCCGTCGTCGTCTTCCCGCCCGGCGCCGACGAGGTCCTCGTGCCGGTGACGAAGATGCGCCAGGGGATCGCCGCGCAGATGACGCGGTCCCTGCAGGTGCCGCACGCGTACGTGCACGTCGAGGTGGACGTGACCAGCCTGGTGCGCCTGCGCGAGTCCGTGAAGCGCGAGTACCAGGCCCGCGAGGGGATCAGCCTGAGCTACGTGCCGTTCGTGATGAAGGCGGTCGTCGAGGCGCTTCGGAAGCAGCCCACCTTCAACGCCGTGTGGACGGACCAGGGGCTGATGGCGCGCCGTCGCGTCAACCTGGGCGTGGCCGTGGCGGTGGACGACGGCCTGATCGTGCCGGTCATCCGCGACGTGGACCAGCTCTCCGTCAACGGGATCAACCGCGCCATTGCCGAGGTGGCGGTCCGCGCCCGCGCCAACCGGTTCCGCTCGGACGACTTCGGCGGCGGCACGTTCACGGTGGACAACACCGGCTGGTTCGGCAGCAACCTGACGATGCCGATCATCAACGTCCCGGAAGTCGCCATCCTCACCATGGAGGCGATCACGAAGCGCCCGGTCGTGGTCGAGACGCCGCAGGGCGACGTCATCGCCATCCGGTCGATCATGAACATGGTGATCGGGATCGACCATCGGGCGAACGACGGTGCCCAGGCCGGCTTCTTCCTGCGCGACGTGAAGACTTGGCTCGAGGGCGTCGGGCCGGAGACCCCGATCTACTAGGGAGACGTGGTGGCGGAGCCGCCGGACGGCGTCACGGTGGCGGAGCCCGAGCGCAGGCCGGGCCGCATGTCCGTCGGCGAGCGGGCCGCTCGCCGAAAGCGACTTGTGCACGGCCGCGACCGCTTCTCGAGCCTCGTCCGGGTGCTGCAGGCCGGCCGCGAGATCCCGCTCGCGCCGCGCCGACGGCGGCGCCTGGGCCTCCCCGCCGACCTGACCTGGAACCCGATCGGCACCAAGCTCGTGCTGCTCGTGGCCGTCGCGTTGCTCGTGGTGGTCGGGATCAAGCTCGGCGGCGACTGGCTGCGGGAGGGGTCGATTGTCACCTGGGCCGGTCCGACCGCGGACGTGACGTCGGGCGAGCGGCTGAACAGCTGCCCGGCGGCAGACGGCCTGGCCTCCGTGGACACGTACCCGAACTGGCTGCGCTACGGCGGTCGGCTCTACCTGCGCACGGACACCACGCGTCCCGGCCTGATCGATGGCGTCGCCTACCTCGACAGCGGCTACCACCTCGACAACGTCCGGCTCGTCCTGCTCGAGAACACGCCGGACGGCCGCTCGCGGCAGGAGGTCATGCTCTGGAGCCAGGGCGCGATGGCCGGCTACATCTACCGGGTTGCGCCGGGGTGCTGACGGCCCGGAGGAGCCCCCCGGAGCGCGCCCGGCGATCGCTGGCTGGCCGCCCGGCGGTGGGGATGGCTGGCCGACCGGCGGCGCGTGGCCCGCGGGCGCGTGGCCCAGGGGCGGGCGGCGGCCGCCGCCGTACACTTGGCGGCGATGAGTCGCGAGCTGCCGATCTTCGCCCCGCCCGCCGGGGAAGTCCACGACGGGAGCACGGCCACCAGGCGCCACCCGGAGTGGCTCCGGGCCCGCATCGCGGGGGGTGACGGCTTCAGCGACCTGCGCCGCCTGATGCGCGCCCAGAACCTCAACACGGTCTGCGAGGAGGCCCGCTGTCCCAACCTCGGGGAGTGCTGGGACCAGCGGACGGCAACCGTGATGATCCTTGGCGACACGTGCACCCGCGCCTGCGGGTTCTGCGCCATCAAGACGGGCCGGCCCACCTGGTTCGACGCGGACGAGCCCCGTCGCGTCGCCGAGGCGGTCGCGGCGATGGCCCTCGAGCACGTCGTCGTGACGTCGGTCGCCCGCGACGACCTGCCCGACGGCGGCGCGAGCGTCTTCGCGGAGACGATCCGGCGGCTCCGGGACCGCTGCCCGGGGATGGGCGTGGAGGTGCTGATCCCCGACTTCAACGGCCAGGAAGCGCCGCTGCGGGCCGTCATGGAGGCCGGTCCCGACATCCTGAACCACAACGTCGAGACGGTGGAGCGGCTCCAGGCACCGGTCCGCAAGCGGGCCCGCTACGACCGCAGCCTGGGTGTCCTGGCGCGCGCGAAATCGTATGCCGCCGAGCTCGGACGGGTGGCCCACACGAAGAGTTCGATCATGGTCGGGCTGGGCGAGGAGCGCGCGGAGCTCTCGCAGACCTTCCGCGACCTGCGCGCCGTGGACTGCGACATCCTGACCATCGGCCAATACCTGCGGCCCAGCGTGGTCCACCTGCCGCTGGTCCGCTACTACCACCCCGACGAGTTCGCGGAGATGAAGGTCGAGGCGCTCGCGCTCGGCTTCCGGCACGTGGAGTCAGGGCCGCTCGTGCGGTCGTCCTACCACGCCCGCGACCAGGTCCCGGGTGCCGAGCTGCGGGCGCTCCGCCGGCGGCAGGCGACACTCGACGCCCAGGGACGGGTGATCCCCGCCTGATCCCGGTCCTGGGGCGGCTGTTTCAGAGGATCTTCGAAAGGAAGCTCTTCGTGCGCTCGTGCGTCGGGCTGGTGAAGAAGTGTTCGGGCGTGCCTTCCTCGATGATCTGGCCGTCGTCCATCATCACGACCCGGTCGGCGACCTCGCGGGCGAAGCCCATCTCGTGGGAGACGACGATCATCGTCATGCCCTCGCGCGCCAGCTCCTTGATGACCTCCAGGACCTCGCCGATCATCTCCGGGTCGAGCGCCGAGGTGGGCTCGTCGAAGAGCATGAGGGCCGGCTTCATGGCGAGCGCCCGCGCGATCGCGACGCGCTGCTGCTGGCCCCCCGAGAGCTGGTTCGGGTAGACGTTCTCCTTGGAGGACAGGCCGACCCGGGCCAGCAAGGCCCGGCCCATCTCGACCGCCTCGGCCTGCGGCGTCTTCCGGACGAGCAGGGGCGCCTCGGTGATGTTCTGGAGCGCCGTCATGTGCGGGAAGAGATTGAAGCGCTGGAAGACCATCCCGATCTCCTGGCGCTGCTTCGCGATGTTCTTCTCGCGATCCTCGACCAGCTTCCCGCCGACCTCGCGGTAGCCGATGAGATGGCCGTTCACGAAGATCCTGCCGCCCTGGATCTTCTCGAGGTGGTTCATGCAGCGAATGAAGGTGGTCTTGCCGGAGCCCGACGCCCCGATGACGACGACGACCTCCTGCCGCTTGACGGTCATGGAGACGCCCTTGAGGACGTGCAGGCGGCCGAACCACTTCTCGACCCCGGCGGCCTCGACGACCACCTCGTTCGGCGGCATCGGGACGCCGCCGATGGCGCCGAGCAGGTCGCCGGGCTTCTGGAGCGTCATCAGCGCCCTCCGCTGATCACGGGAACGTCCTCGCCGACAGCCGGGGTTCGGCCGAACAGGCGGTCCATGAGCCCCGGCCCCGCGTTTGCGCTGCCGGCGGTCCCCTTGGCCAGCTTCCGCTCGATCCAGGCCTGGATGACGCTCCAGATCGTGGTCAGCAGCAGGAACCAGACGGCGGCCGCCAGGTAGAACTCGAACGGGGCGAAGTAGTTGCCCTGCTTGCGATTGAAGACCGTGTACAGCTCGGGGACGCTGATCAGGACCAGCAGGGACGTGGTCTTGAGCATGTTGTTGAACTCGTTGCCGAGCGGCGGCACGATCACCCGGGCCGCCTGGGGGAGCACGATCCGGCGCATCCCCTGGCCGTACGTCATCCCCAGCGACTTGGCCGCCTCCATCTGGCCGGGGTCGATCGCAAGGATGCCCGCCCGGACGATCTCGGCGAAGTAGGCGCCCTCGTTGACTCCGAGGGCGAAGACGCCCGCCTGGATCGCACCATCGATGTGGATTCCGAAGAAGTTGATGGTGGGCCAGCCGTAGATGTGGGCGACGCTCAGGCCGAAGTAGAAGAGGACGATCTGGACCACGAGCGGCGTGCCGCGGAACAGCCAGATGTAGACGTTGGCGATGATCCGGAACGGCCGGAACTTCGCCATCTTGGCAAGGGCCGCGAACGTCCCCAGGGTCACCCCGATCAGCTGGCTGGTGATCGCGATCGAGACGGTCAGCCAGAGCCCGTTCTGGATCTGGCTGTCGGGGTGGAAGACCGAGTCGAAGAAGTAGTTCCAGTTGAGGTGGACGGTGCTCGAGGCGTTGGACGAGCAGCCCGCGACGAGCACGGCGATGACGGCGATCCCGACCGGCACGACGGCCGGCCGGAGCCGCTGGGATCGGGGGCGAGGTCGCGGGCTGGACATCCCGGCGGTTCCCTGCTGGCTACTGGATCTTGTTGATCTGCCCGGCGATGTCGGCGGAGACCCCGCTCGAGTCGACGCCGTACTTCTTGAGGATGGTCGTATACGTCCCGTCGTTGATCAGCGACACGAGGGCGGCCTGGACCGCGGTCACGAGGTCCTTGTGGCCGGCATCGTTGGCGACGCTGATCCCCTCCAGCGCGGGCTGGAGCGGCGGGATCGGGGCGAGGTCGAACTGGTCGGCGTGCTGGACGGTGTAGTAGCCGGCGACCGGCGAGTCGGTGAAGTAGGCGTCCACCTGGCCGGCCTGGAGCGCGAGGAGCGCGTCGCTGTCCTTTTCGAACTCCTTGACGTTGATCGCCGGCTTGCCGCCCTTGGTGCAGGCCTGGGTCAGGCCGTTGCCCTTGTAGTCACCGGTTCCCTGGAGGTAGTTGATCTCCGTCGTGCCGGTCTCGGCCGCGATGTTCAGGCCACACAGGGCGTCCGTGGAGGTGATCCCCTTCGGGTTGCCCTTGGCGACCACGAACGACTGGCCGGCATTGAAGTACGGGATCATGTCGACCTGCTTGATCCGGTCGCTCGTGATGTTCTGGGCCGACATGATGATGTCGCACTTGCCACCCTGGAGCGCCGCGATGATCGTGTCGAAGACCGTGTTGTTCACGGCCATGGTCAGGCCCAGCCGCGTGGCGATCGCGGCACCGAGGTCGATGTCCGAGCCGGTCGGGTCGCCGTTCGCGTCGAAGAACTCCTGGGGCGGGTACGGGATATCCGAGCAGATCGTGAGCTTGCCGGGGTCGACCAGCTCAGCCGCCGGGACCGTGGCGACCGGGCTGGGGGCGGCCGGGCTCGGGGACGCCTCGGGCGAGGGCGACGCGGCGGGCGCCGCGCTTGGGGCGACCGATGGCGCGGGTGTCGGCGAGGGCGCCGCAGGGGTGGGTGTGGCGCTTCCGGAGCAGGCCGCCACGACGACGGCCAGCACACCCGCGAGCGCGAACGCCCGGGAATGGGTTGTGAACATCGACTCCTCCTCGTGCGGCGGGCCGGTTTCGACCCGGCGCCGCCGCCCAGCTCACGAACTGCTTGCCGCGCTGCTCCAGCGACTCGGCCAACCACATCGGGACGCGAAAGGGTAGTCCGTACCGTACCGCATTGAGGCCTGCTGGCACTAGCCGGAAGGCGCATCGGGACCCCGCGCCACGCGTTGCGCCCGGTTCCGCCCCGGCTATCCTGTGGGCATGACCCGCCTGCTCCCACGCAAGACGCCGCTCGCGGAGCTCCATTGTCACCTGGGTGGGGCCGTGACGCCCGCGGTCATGTGGGGCATCGCCCACAGCCAGGGGATCCGGCTCCCGACCAAGGACTACTGGGAGTTCCGGGACATGATCACGGTCTCCAGCCGGCACGGCCATTCGTTCGACGGCTACCTGGACCTCTTCCGCTGGACGGAGCTCATCCAGTCGTCGCCGATCGCGATCGAGCGTTCGGTCTACGAGGTTGTCGGCGGCGCCTACCGCAAGAACAACGTCACCACGATGGAGCTCCGCTTCAATCCGATGAAGCGGAACCGGGGCGGTGAGCAGGACCTGGACCACATCATCGCGGCGGCGATGCGCGGCATGGACCGGGCTGTCCTCGAGTACCCCGTCAAGCCGGGCCTGATCCTCTGCCTCGACCGGGCCTTTCCCTTCCAGCTCAACGAGATCATCGCCGAGAAGGCGATCACCGGGCGCGACCGCGGGATCGTCGGGATCGACATCGCGGGCCCGGAGGCGTCGGGCTTCCGGGTCAAGGAATACCGGCATCTCTTCCAGCGGGTGCGCCGCCACCGCCTCGGGATCACCGTCCACACGGGCGAGTCGGGGCCCGTCGAGGAGATCGCAGAGGTCATCGAGGAGCTCGAGCCGGACCGCATCGGCCACGGCGTCAAGGCGGCCTATGACCCCCGCACGATGGGGATGATCCGCGAGCGCGGGATCGTCCTCGAGATCTGCCCCACCTCGAACCTCAACACGCGGGTGGTCTCCGGCTGGGACGAGTTCCGCTGGATCTTCGACACGTTCCGGCGCAACGAGATCCGCTTCACGATCAACACGGACGGCCCCGAGATGCTCAAGACGTACATCCGCGACGAGCTCGCGATGCTGGGCCGGCTCGGGATCCTGAGTCTCGAGGAGCAGGAGGAGGTCGCCCGGACGGCCATCCTGGCCTCGTTCGTGCCGAACGTGAGCGACGTGCCCGTGCCGCGCCTGGTGCCGGCGACCCGCATCCAGGTCGAGCGCGAAGAGGCGTAGGCGCCCGGCGGGCGGCGCCTCAGGTCTCTCTCGGCTCGATCCGGTAGGTGCAGCAGCGGTCGCCGGAGGCGATGTGCGTGATCCGGGTGACGTGCGCCTGGAGGACGTCCTCGAACAGTCGCAGCTCGGCGCGACAGGCGGCCGGATGCCCCGCTGCCGCTCCCAGGATGGCGCAGTTCGCCTCTCGCAGCTCGAGCGGCCCCTCGACGCCGTCGAGGGGCGTCGCGCGGCAGAGGTAACCCGATTCGTCCTGGATGACGGCCAGCTCCCGGACGCGGGCCGCCAGCGTGGGCGTGGGGCCGAGCACGTTCGCGAAGCGGGCCTCGATCCGGTCGCGGAGCAGCCGCCGGCGTGCTTCGAAGACCTCCTCCACCAGGGCGTCGCCGCCCACCGCGGCGACCGACTCGAGAAGCGTCGTGGCCAGGCCGTCGTAGTTCGCAGGCAGACTGCGTTGTGCCTCGGCCGTCACGTCATACAGGTGGCGCGGCCGGCCCACCCCGTGCCGGACGGCCTGCCGGACTACGGAGCCGCGAGCCTCGAGCCAGCGCAGACGCTGCAGGACGCCGGCCCGGCTGGCTCCGATGCGCGTCGCGAGCCGATCCGGCGCGCTGGCGCCCATGTCTCGGAGGGCGACCAGGATCGCCCGGTCCAGGCCCTCATGGGCCGCCTGAGCAGCGCTGCGCGGGGTGTCGGTGCCGGCCGGCGGGACGCGTGCGTCGGTCATGCGCGGAAGGCTAGCACCGGAGCCGGATCGGGGCCGCCGCACGCCGTTGAGGGCGCCGCGCGCCGTGGGATCGGCCGCACGTCGCCGGCGCCCGATCAGCCGCCGACCGCCGCGCGCTGCAGGGCGGTGCGGAGCGCATTCTTGAAGTTGGGTGCCCAGGGGCCCTTGCCGGCCAGGACGTAGGGAGGCGCGTCAACCGACCCGAAGGTGGCGGGGTCCGTCACGTACGAGCGAGCGCAGGTGTCAATGCTGGAGCGAAGCTCGTCGTAGGTCGCCTGGTCCTTGAACGCGTACAGGTAGATCCGGACCGTGGCGGTCTGGTCGACGCCACTGGCGTCGAAGCCGATGGCGGTGCGGGACAGGCGCTGGTCGTCGCAGCCGGCGTCGCCGCTCACGACGTGGTCGACGTTGATGCCCACGAGCTGCAGCTCGGCCACGATCCCGCCGAAGTCGGTCGGGCTGTCCACCTCCGTCGTGGGCGTGAACTCGCCGCACCCGGCCGCCACCAGCGTCACGAGCGCGACGAGCAGGACCAGGCGGGCGTGACGGCCGGCACGAGCAAGCATGGCGGGAGGCTAGCACGAGCCGGAATCGGGCGAGGTGGCGCAGCCGCCCGTGATCTCACGACCGCCCGTGGGCGTCGACCGCCCGGGGCGGTACACTCTCGACGGCGCCCAGTTGCGGCCGCGACGCGTCGTCGGGCCGGGTCCGGCGCCCGGTTCCAGCCTGGTCTCCAGGAGGTCGCGTGCCCGAGATCCGCGCGTTTCGCGCCCTGCGCTACAACCCCGACGTGGTGCCGGACCTCGCCAGGGTCGTGGCGCCGCCCTACGACGTGATCCCGCCGGCGCTCCGGGCGACCCTGGCGGGGCGCGATCCGCGCAACGTGGTCGCCATCGACCTGCCGGTGGACCTTCCGGGGGCCGCCGACCCGGACGACAAGTACCGCGCCGCCGCGCGGACGTTCGCGGGCTGGCGCTCGGACGGGTCGCTCGCCAAGGACCCGCGCCCGGCTCTCTACGTCTACGAGCAGGCGTACACGCTTCCCGGGTCGGACCTGCGCCGCGTGCAGCGAGGCTTCTATGCGCGCGTGAAGCTGGAGGCGTTCGGGCCCGGCTCGGGCATCCTCCCGCACGAGCGGACGCTCAGCGGGCCGCGCGAGGATCGCCACAAGCTGATGCGTGCGTGCGGCGCCAACTTCTCGGGGGTGGTCGGGCTTTACGAGGATCCCTCCGGCGAGGCGTCGCGATCCCTCGCCGAGGCGACGGCGGAGAACCCGATCGCCGATGTGCACGACGACGACGGCGTCCGGCACCGGCTCTGGATGCTGCCCGACGACGGGGCGACGGCAGGCGTGGTGGGCGGGCTCCGGGAGGCGGCCGGGCGGGGGCCGATCACGATCGCCGACGGACACCACCGCTACGAGACGGCGCTGCGGTACCGGGACGAACGGCGGCTGACCAGCTCGCGCGAGGTCGACCCCGCGTTCGACTACGTGCTGATGCTCCTGCTCGAGGCGGGCGGCGGGGCGCTCACCGTCCTGCCGACGCACCGCGTGGCCCGGGGCATCCCGGACGGCGCCGGCCTCCTGGCGGCCGCGAGCGCGCTCTTCGACATCGCGCCCGCCGATTCAGCGGCACTCGCCCGCGCCTTCGGGCCGGGCGCCGCGGGGAGCGGCCGAGCCGGCCGGTTCGGGCTCTGGACCCGGGCCGGTGGGGCGATCCTGACTGCCCGGCGCGAGGAGTTCGCGAGCTACCTCCCGGCGGGCAGCGACGCGCTGCGGCGGCTGGACGTGACCCTGCTGGCGGTGGCCCTGGAGCGGCTCGCCGGGATCGACCGGGCCGCGACCACCGCGGGGGAGCGCGTCGGCTACACGAAGTCCGTGACCGAGGCGATCGCGTGGGTCGATGCGGCGGCCGACGGCGCGGACGCGGCGTTCCTGGTGGAGCCGACGCCGGTCGCGGACGTCGTCGCGGTCGCCGCGGCCGGCGACGTGATGCCCCAGAAGTCCACCTACTTCTACCCCAAGCCGCTCACCGGCTTCGTCATCAACCCGCTCGAGTGGTAGGCGACGAGATGTTCGACGATCCCCTTGACCGGGACTACCCGCGGCAGATCCCGACCGAGCCCGGCGGCCCGGGCGGGAATGGCGGCGGCCGTCCGATCCGCAAGGACGAGATCGAGCTGGAGGCGCGCGGCCTCTACATCGAGTCGTGGCTGCCAGAGCGTCGCTCCCGCCGGCGGCCACTCCTGCTCGTGCACGGCGAGCTGGCCGGTTCCTGGGTCTGGGAGCGCTGGCTGCGCTACTTCGCGGGCCGCGGCTGGGAGGGCCACGCCCTCAACCTGCGGAACCACTACTGGTCGAAGACGGCCGATCCCGCCACGCTGTCGTTCGACACCTACCTCGAGGACGTGATCGCGGGCATCGAGCGGCTCGGCCCCGACCCGGTGGTCGTCGGGCACGGGATGGGCGGCCTGCTGGTCCTGAAGGCCGCCACCGAAGGTTCCGGCGTGGCCGGCATCGTGCTCGTGGACGCGGAGCTGCCCGCCGAGCTGCGGGCACCCGCCAGGCCGTACGTCGTGCGCGACGCGCCGGTTGCCTACGGCCGCGCGCGGATCGGCTGGGACGCGCCGCCCGAGAAGCTCCAGCGGGAGAACCGCGATCTGACCCTGGACGACGTCCTGCGGATCCAGCACCTGCTGGGGCAGAAGCAGCACGAATCCGGGCGGGCGCGCGCCGAGGTGCAGGCCGGCGTGCCGGTGACGGCCGGCTCGCTGCAGGATCGGCCCCGCCTCGTGATCGGATCGGGCCTGGACGGCTCGGCCGCCGCCGTCGCCGCGGAGTCGCTGGCGACGTGGCTCGGCGCCGAGCACGAGCAGTACGGTGCCCACTCCCACTACGGCCTGCTGCTCGGGACCGACAGTCATCGCCAGGTCGTGGAGCGGGTGCGGGCGTTCCTGGAGGCGCACCACCTCTAGCGACCGGCCGGCCAGCGATGCCGGGCCGGCGACGCTCCGACAGCGATTCTCCGGCCCTCGCCGGCCGTCTCGTGGATGGCCCTGGCGAGTTTGCCAACGGAACGGCCGCTCTGGTAGCATCGTGCCCCGGTCGGGGCTCTGATGGGTCCGTGCGGGCCACCCTGCCGCATTCGTCTAGAGGCCCAGGACGCCGCCCTCTCAAGGCGGAGATCACCGGTTCGAATCCGGTATGCGGTACCAGTCACACATCCCGACGCCCCCGGTCCGCGCCCCGGGGGCGTTACCTTTTCAGCCACTGCTTCGGCGACCGCGAACGCTGATCCGTCATCCGCCCAGGAGGACCCATGGAGCCCACGGCGCCGCGCCGGCTGGTGATCCTGACCGAGGGCGAGTTCGGCCCCCACCATGCCAAGACCGCGTGGGGCGTGATCCGCTACGGACGCGACGAGGTCGTGGCGATCCTGGACTCGACGATCGCCGGCCGCAACGCGAGCGAATGGCTGCCCGGTCACGACATCCCCGCCGTCGCGACACTGGCCGAGGCGCTCGCGATCCCCGGGCGGCCGCGCCCGGACGCGCTCCTGGTGGGGATCGCGCCGACCGGCGGCCGCCTGCCCGACGCGTGGCGGCGCGTGCTGCTCGAGGCGCTGCGGGCTGGCCTGGAGCTCCACTCCGGGCTCCACACGCTGCTCGGTGACGACCCCGAGATCTCGGCTGCCGCGGCGGCGCTCGGCGTCCGGATCGTGGACTACCGGCGCGCGCCGGACCGGATGGACTGCGCAGTCGGCCGGCGGCACCTGCCCGGCAAGCGCGTGATCCTGACCGTGGGCACGGACTGCGCGATCGGCAAGATGTCGGTCGCGCTGGAGCTTCGCCGGGCGGCGCTCGAGGCCGGCGACCGGGCAGTCTTCGTGCCGAGCGGTCAGACCGGCATGATGATCGACGGATGGGGCGTGGCAGTGGACCGTGTCATCAGCGACTTCCTGAACGGCACGGTCGAGTGGCTCGTGGAGCAGGGTGAGGGGATGGGGGACTGGGTCCTGGTCGAGGGCCAGGGCTCCCTCGACCATCCGGCCTACAGCGCCGTGACGCTCGGCCTGATCCACGGTGCGACCCCGCACGCGATGGTGCTGGTCCACAAGGCCGGCCTGGCCGCCCACGACTTCGACCACCTGCCGGACCGCTCCTTCCCGATCGCCCCGCTCCGGCCGTTCATCGAGCTGCACGAACGGATCGCGGCGACCGTGGCTCCCTCGAAAGTGGTCGCTGTCGCCGTCAACACGTCGCTCATCCCGGACGACGAAGACGCGCGACGGGCGATTGCCGCGGTGCGCGCCGAGACCGGCCTGCCGGCCGACGACCCGGTCCGGTTCGGCGCGGCTGCGCTCTGGCCCGCGGTCCGCGACGCGGTGGACGCCCTGCCCTGGGTCGCCGGGGCCGGCTCGTGAGCGCCGGCTGGGACCTGCGGGTCGAGACGCTCCGGCTCCCGTTCCGCGACCCGTTCGTGATCGCCCGGTACGGGCCGGGGGAGGGCCAGGCCGTCACGACCGTCGTGGTGGAGCTGCGCTCCCCGGCGCTGCCGGGCCTGGTCGGGATCGGCGAGGGCTGCCCGGAGACCTACTACGGCGAGACTCCGTCCACCATGGGGGTGGTGATGCCGCTGCTGCTGGGCGCGGTGCCGCCCGCGTCGCTCGACGTGGGGGGCGGCCCCGGCGCGGCACGGGACGCGCTCGGCGAGATCGGCGCCGCCTTCGAGCGCGTGGTCCGGGGCCACGGGGCAGCGAAGTGCGCCCTCGACATCGCCCTGCACGACCTGGCGGGCAAGGCCCTGGGCGTGCCCATCCACCGGCTGCTGGGGTTGTCGCCCGACATCCCGCCAACCGACTTCACGCTGGGCCTCGACGAGCCGGCGATGGTCGCCGAGCGTGCCCGCCGCAGCGCTCGCTTCCCGGCCCTCAAGATCAAGGTGGGCGGCGCGCACGACCTCGCCACGCTCGAGGCGGTCCGGGCGGTCTTCGGCGGTCCGATCCGGGTCGACGCCAACATCGGCTGGACGCCCGAGGGTGCCGCGGCGATCGTCCCGGAGCTCGCCCGGCTGGGCGTCGAGCTGATCGAGCAGCCATTCCCACCGCGGCGCTACGAGTGGCTCCGCGACCTGCAGGCGATCTCGCCGCTCCCAATTGTCGCCGACGAGTCGGCCGTCGCGATCGAGGACCTCGACGCGCTCGTCGGGGTCGTGGACGGCGTCAACGTGAAGCTCGCCAAGTGCGGCGGCGTGGGTCCGGCCGCCCGCATGCTGACGCGGGCCCGCGACCTCGGGTTCCGGACCTTCCTCGGCTGCATGGAGGAGACGTCCGTGGGGATCGCGGCATCGGCGGCCGTCGCGAGCCTGGCGGAGTGGGTCGACCTGGATGGCTGCCTGCTGCTCGCCGACGACCCGTTCGCGGGCCTGGAGCTCGGCGCGGACTGCCGGTGGCGCCTGACGGACGCTCCGGGCCACGGGGTGACGCGCCGCGCCGACCGGTGAGGGGCCGGCCGGAGGCCCGCTCGAAGGCTGCCGGCGCCGGCCCGGGCTGTCCACCCCGCCGCGGGTCGCCGTCCACCGGATGCCCATCCCTGTGGACAAGTCCGGGGGCCAGTTGGTGGACAAGGCCCTTTCGGCTGCCACCGGCGGCGGGTAGGATGACCGGGTCGCCGGATGAGGGAGCTGACGGCGACACCAGCGGGGCGCGCGACGCCCCGAACGCGCGGATGACCCGCCCAACCCGCGGGACCGCGCTCGTCACCCTGATCGTGCCCCGGTTCGGGCTGCCCGGCGGAGGAGAGTGGAGATCGATGGACCCGTGCATCCGTCTGCCCGGAACGCCTGCCGGGGAGGCCGTGGAGTTCGTCCGCTTCTGCCGCGACCGGAGGCATGTCGGCTGGCCGGAGCTGTACGACGAGATGTGGTCGGTGGCCAGCCACCGGCTCTTCCGCGGCTACGGGTTCGCCGAGCTCGGGGAGCTCGGGATCGGGTTCAGCCTGTTCGAGACGATCCCGCTCGCCGCCCTTGTCGCCGCGGTGATCGCCGACGAACCCCGGGCAGCTCGGCGCGGCGCGTCGACCGCCCGACGCGGGCTGGCGGTGGTGGGGATCCCGGAGGACGCCGCGCCGGCGACGATCTGAGCCGGCTGGCGGTTTGCGCGCAGATCGCGGGCCGGGCTGCCCGGGGCCGGCGTCCGGTCCGAGGCCGGCCTCGGGCCCGCGGCCGGTGTCCCGCTCGCGCCGCGCGGGGATCAGGCGCGGATCGCGCGCCGGGACATCTCGCCCTCGATCTGGCGCTCGGCCTCCACGTACGTGTCGATCTCCTCGCGGAGTCGGTTCGCCTCCGGGGTGTAGAGGTGGACCTGCTGCTGCAGGACGTAGCTGAGGCGGCGGCTCGTCATCCGGACGTGGTCCAGGTTCTTCATGAGGACGAGCGGATCCATCGAGGCGAGGTCGTCCGGATGGAACATCGGCTTCATGGCCGGAGTGTAGCGGAGGCCCGGCCGCGCGGCCCGTCCCAGCGAACCGGCAGCCCGGCCCCGGCCAGGGCCCGCCGGCGGCCCGCTTCGCTCGCCCCCATGACGAGGATTCGGTCCATCTTCGTGGCCCGGCCGGCCTGGTCGCCCCACAGCTTCGTCATCTTCCGGGGTGCTGCCACCGGATCCAGGGCGATCCCGGCGAGCCGGTAGCCCTCGGGTTCCGCGGCCGCCTCCCAGGCCGCGTCCGCCAGCCCGATCCCGTCGCCGATCCGCTTGCCCCGGTCAGCCTCGACGTCGCCGATCACGACGACGACAACCGCGTCGTCCGCGAGCGCCGGTCGCAGGCCGGCCAGCGTCTCGCGCAGGAAGACCAGGTACGGGGCACGGCGATGGGCGTCGTCGAGCGTGCGGTCGATCTCGGCGGCGTCGAAGCCGAGGAACCAGGCGCGCAGCCAGTTGTAGTAGCCGTACTTGAGGACCCGGAGGTACGGCGGCGAGGTCACGACGAGCCGGGCGTGATCGGGGAGCGCACGGTCGCGCAGGGCGTCCTGCGCTCGCGACCCGGCATCCCGGGCGTCCCCCAGGAGCGCCAGCCCGCGGACCGCCGGGCGGCCGTCGCGATCGAGGCGCCCGAGCTTCTCGCCGAGGCAGGCGAACACGTCGCGCTCGGGTCCCCGGAACGTGGTTCGCCGGGCGAAGTCGCGCACGTAGCGTGGTGCCATGCTGAAGGTGTTCGGCATGAGGTCGGAGAGGTAGCTTCTGCTCTTGCCGTGAAGGATCCCGGTGAGCGCCGCGGCGAGGAACCGGTCCGTCCGGTCGGCGAGGTCGAGGCGGCTGCGCACGAACAGGAGCTGTCCCAGCGTGCGCGGGTGATAGGCGAGCGCCACCTCCAGCGGGACCAGCTCGCCGCCTCCATGGACCGATGCTCCGGACCCCGCCCCGGGGACGGCGATGCCCGCCACCGGCACGGCGTGGCCGCCGCCACCGCTGCCCGGGCCCCCATCCGCGAGCGTCCGGCTGGCTGCCTCGGCGAGGCCGGCACCGAGCGCCTGCCACGCGTCAGCCTCGAACGACCAGTCGATCCGGAGCCGCGCCACGCGGGCCGCCGCCTCGCCGGCCGTGGGTGGATCGACCTTGGCGGCGGTGAGCACGTGGGCGAACGGGTTGAGGTCGTTGCCCACGCCCAGGCGCCCCTCCACGCAGGCCTCGAGAGGCACCGTGCCTCGACCCGCGAACGGATCGAGGACCACGTCACCGGGGCGCGTGTAGCGCTCGATGAAGGCATGCGCGAGCGCCGCCGGGAAGCTGGCAAGATAGGAGCACATCGGGTGGAAGGCATGCCCCCACAGGCGGTCGCGATCCTTCCAGTCCGCCTCGATCGGGAGCCTGGGAAGCTCCCGGACGAGGTCCAGGCCCAGCTGGGCGGCCGCCGTCAGGTCGCGGACGCCGCGAAGCTCGATCGGCGGTCGCGCGCCGGCGGGCGCGGTTGCCCCGGCGACGGGCATGGGATCGGCGACGAAGCTCGGGCGCGAGTGCGCGGCCACGCTGCCACCTCCGATCGCGCGGCACGGCTCGGACCGTCCCACGGGCCGCGGAGCATAGCACGGGCGTTCGGTGCAGGTGGGTGCTCGAGCGTGTCCGCGGCGCGGTGCAGCTGCCTCGCGGACAGCGGCGGCGCGATTACCGGCCGAACCGGGTCACATGTGGGCTACGCTACCAGCGCGCCCCCGTAGCTCAATGGATAGAGCGACCGGTTTCTACCCGGTTGGTTGCGGGTTCGACTCCTGCCGGGGGCGCCAGTGAGGCCAACGTCCCGATCGAGGTGCCGTCCGGCCCTCGCGAGGCGCGGCTGCAGGGTGGACACTCTGCCGGTTTGCCGGGTGCGCCTGGATGGCCGGCAGGAGCGATGGAGGATTCGGGATGGCTCCAGGAGCGTTGGTCGCGAAGCGCGGGTTGCTGAAGGCGGCGACCATGCTGGCGACGGTGGTCCTTGTCGCCGGAGCGTGCAGCTCCAGCACGGCAAGCCCGCAGGCGAGCGCTCCCGCGCCGAGCGCCGCGGCCTCTGCGGCGGCGTCGCCGTCGGCGGGCCCGGCGGGCTCCACGAACCTGATCCTGGCCACGACCACCTCGCTGCAGGACTCGGGCCTGCTCGACGTCCTTGTGCCGGCGTTCGAGAAGGCGTCCGGCTACACCGTGAAGACGGTCGCGGTCGGCACCGGGCAGGCGCTTACGATGGGCCAGCAGGGGAACGCCGACGTGCTCTTCGTTCATGCTCCCACCCAGGAGCAGGCGTTCATGGACGCGGGCTGGGGCGTCGACCGCCGGCTCGTGGCCCACAACTACTTCTGGATCGTGGGCCCGGCTTCCGACCCCGCCGCGATCAGCGGCATGACCTCGGCCGTCGACGCCTTCAAGAAGATCGCGGCCTCGGGTGCGACCTTCGTGTCGCGGGGTGACAACTCCGGCACGAACACGAAGGAGCTGGCTCTCTGGAAGACTGCCGGGATCACGCCGAAGGGCAGCTGGTACATCGAGTCAGGGCAGGGGATGGGGGCGACGCTGCAGATCGCGTCGGAGAAAGCCGCCTACACGCTGACCGACACCGCCACGTTCCTCTCCAACCAGGCGAACCTGGCGCTGAAGGCGCTCGTGAAGAGCGATTCGTCGCTCATCAACATCTACAGCGTGATCGCCGTCAATCCCGCCAAGTGGCCGAAGGTCAACGTGGCCGGCGCGAAGGCGTTCGAGGACTACGTCACGGGGACCGCCGGCCAGCAGATCATCGCGACGTTCGGCATCGACACGTTCGGCATCGCGCTGTTCAACGCGGACGCCGGCAAGGACTACAGCTCGCTCCAGTAGGCGGCTGCGATCGACCATGGCCTCGCTCGCCGACCAGGTTCAGCAGCTGCTCCAGGGCCTGGCCGGTGCCGACCTGGTCGAGATCACCCTGCTGTCGCTGGCCGTTTCGGGCCTGGCGACCGCGATCAGCCTGCTCATCGGCGTGCCGATCGGGACCTGGCTGGCGCTCTCGCGGTTTCGGAGTCGCGGGCTCGCGATCACCGTCGTCAACACCGGCATGGCCCTGCCGCCTGTGGTCGTCGGCCTGGCCGTCGCCTTCGCGCTCTGGCGGAGCGGCCCGCTCGGCGACCTGAGCCTCATGTACACGCCGTCGGCGATGGTGGTCGCCGAGGTGATCATCGCCACGCCGGTGATCCTGGGCCTGACCGTCGCCGCGCTCGGGCAGCTGGACCCGCGGCTGCGCCTGCAGATCATGGGGCTGGGGGCCTCGCGCTGGCAGACGGTCTGGTGGCTCTGGCGCGAGGCGCGCCTGCCGCTGCTGGCCGCGCTGATGGCGGGCTTCGGCAGCGTCATCTCCGAGGTTGGGGCGGCGATGATGGTCGGGGGCAACATCCTGCACCAGACGCGCGTGCTGACCACCGCGATCGTGCTGGACGTCAGCCGGGGCGACTTCGGCCAGGCTGTCGCGCTGGGAGTCGTCCTGCTGACCCTCGCGTTCCTCGTCAACGGGGTGCTGACCTGGGCACAGCAGCGCCGACCCCGGCACTAGGAGCCGGCCGATGACCGTGCTCCCGTCACGCTCGAGCCCCGGGGCCGCCCCGCCGCTGCTCGTCGAGGTCCGCGACCTCGTCGTGGTTCGCGGCGCCCGCCCGGTGCTGACCATCGACGAGCTGGCCGTCGCGGACCGGGAGACGCTCAGCGTGGTCGGACCGAACGGGGCCGGCAAGAGCACGCTGATCCTGGCCCTGGCGCGACTGGTGCGCCCGGCCCGCGGGCAGCTGCTGTTCCGGGGGTTGCCGGTGGAGCCTCGCGACGAGCTCGGCTACCGACGACGGATCGGCCTGGTCCTGCCTGACCCGCTCCTGCTCGACACGTCGGTGGCCGCGAACGTCGCCGCGGGCCTCCGCTTCCGCGGGATCTCCGCCGCTCGGGCCCGCCCGCGGGTCGACGAGTGGCTCGGACGGCTCGGGGTCGAGCACCTGGCTCGCCGGCCGGCCCGCCAGATCTCGTCCGGCGAAGCCCAGCGCGTCAGCCTGGCCCGGGCGCTCGTGCTCGAACCGGACCTTCTCCTGCTCGACGAGCCGTTCGCGTCGGTCGATCCGGCGACCCGGTCGAAGCTGGTCGACGACTTCGAGCAGCTCCAGCGCGAGACCCACGTGGCATGCGTGATCGTGACCCACGACCTGGACGAGGCAGTCCGCCTGGGCGACCGGATGGCCGTCGTGGTCGCCGGGCGGCTGCGCCAGTGCGACACGCCGGAGCGTGTCCTGTCCGAGCCGCTCGACGAGGACGTGGCGGCATTCGTCGGCGCCGAGACCCGCATCCCGGGCCGCGTCGTGTCCGCCTCCGATGGGCTCGCCGTGGTCGAGCTTGGCGCGTGCCGGATCGAGGCCGTCTCCGCGGTGCGGCCGGGACGCTCGGTCCTGTGCTGCCTGCGCCCGGAGGACGTGACGCTGCTGGCGGCCGGTGGCGGATCGCCGGCGCGTCCGACTTCGAGTGCCCGGAACCGGCTGCCCGGTCGCGTCTCCCGGATGGTGACGCAGGGGTCGCTGGTGCGGGTGAGTGTCGACTGTGGCGTTCCGCTCATCGCGTCGATCACCCGAGCGTCGGCGATCGAGATGGGGCTCGTCGAAGGTGGTGGAGTCGTGGCGACGTTCAAGGCATCGGCGGTCCACCTGATCCCGCTGGCAGGCTGACGCGAAGCCGGCTCCGCGTCCCGCCCCGGGTCCGCCGTACAACCCTCCTAGACCGAAGGTACGGCTTGGCGCGCGCCCGTACCGACCTCTACGCTCCCCATCGAAGCGGGTCGCACCCTACCTGTCACCACCACGAACCAGATGCGACCGCCACCGATCAGGCGAGGAACCGAATGGCCGTCAGCGAGCTTGGACCGCTCCTCACCGCGAGCGAGGTCGCGGAGATGCTCCATCTCCACGTCAACACCGTGAAGCGCCTGGGAGACCGCGGCGAGCTCCCGTTCTTCCGCGTCTGCCGGCGGGGCGACCGACGCTTCCGGCTCGCGGACGTGATGACATTCCTGGCCGACAGCCGCCGCCAGTAGCCGGCGCAACGGAACGCCGACCGGCACGGAGCCGGCCGGACGGAGCGCCGACCAGGTCGCAGCCGGCCGGCACGCCCACCCGGCGGCGATCAGCCCGTCAGATCCGGCCGGCTTCCGGGTGCGCGGGCAGCTCGCGGAGCACCCGGCCGAAGACGCCGAGCGCCTCGTCGATCTCGTCCGGCGTCACGTTGAGCGGCGCGATCCAGCGGATCACGTTGTGCTCGACGCCGCAGGAGATCAGCAGCAGGCCTGCGTCGGCGCAACCCTGGATGACCGCTTCGCAGAGCGACCCGTCCGGCTCTCGCGTGGCAGGGTCGCGCACGAACTCCACGCCGATCATCAGCCCCAGCCCGCGGACGTCGCCGATGCGCGGGTCGCCGGCCGCGATCGTGCGCAGGCCGGCCATGAGCTCCGCTCCGCGCGCCGCGCTGTTCTCCACGAGCCGCTCGGCGCGGATCGTCTCGAGCACCGCGATCCCGGCGGCGCAGCTGACCGGGTTGCCGCCGAACGTGGTCCCGTGGGCGCTCTTGCCCCACCGCTCCTGGAGCGCCTTCGAGGTCGCGATCGCGGAGAGCGGCAGGCCATTCGCGATCGCCTTGGCCATGCAGACGACGTCCGGGACGATCCCCGCGTGCTCGAACGACCACATGCGCCCGGTCCGCCCGAAGCCGGCCTGGACCTCGTCCGCGATGAGCAGGATGCCGTGGTCGTCGCAGATCTCCCGGAGCGCCCGCAGGAACGTGGGCGGGGCCGGGATGTAGCCGCCTTCGCCCTGGACCGGCTCCAGGATCATGGCCGCCACCGCGGAGGGCGGGATGGTGGTGGCGAGCAGGTCGCGGAGGTGCTTGAGCGAGACCTCCACCGCCCGTTCCTCGTCGCCCGCGAACTCGCGGTAGACGGACGGGAAGGGGCTCAGGTAGACGCCCGGCAGGAGGGGCTCGTAGCCCTGCCGGTAGTTGATGTTGGAGCTCGTGATGCTCGCGGCGCCGATCGTGCGACCGTGGAACCCGCCCCGGAAGGCGATGATCCCGGGCCGACCGGTGACCCGTCGGGCCAGCTTGAGGGCGGCCTCGATCGCCTCCGAGCCCGAGTTCATGAAG
The DNA here is from genome assembly GCA_031292335.1 of Candidatus Limnocylindrales bacterium. Taxonomy (GTDB): domain Bacteria; phylum Chloroflexota; class Limnocylindria; order Limnocylindrales; family CSP1-4; genus CTSoil-043. Next base: position 24,485 of record JARLHH010000075.1, read on the forward strand.
AAGACCGAGTCGAGCGACTCGGGCAGGAACTCGGCCAGCAGCCTGGCGTGGCGGACGGTCGATTCCGCGTAGCCCATCGCCGCGCAGGGCGCGATGAGCGCGTCCACCTGGGCGTGGATGGCGGCGGTCACGGCCGGGTGGCGGTGCCCCAGGACGCTCACGGCGATGCCGTTCGCGAAGTCCAGGTAGGCCTTGCCGCTCGTGTCGTACAGGTGGTGGCCCTCGCCGCGCGCCCACGACCGCTCGAAGTAGCGACCGAGGACCGGGGTGAGGTTGGCGGCCGCGAGCGCGGCGAGGTCGAGGCCTGAGGTGGCCTGGGCGGTCAGGGTGTCCATGGCTGGGTCCTCGGGTACGTCGCCGGCCGGGCCGGGTCAGATCGGGCGGGCTGCGGCGGACCGGGCCCGAGTATATCGGGCGGGCGTGGGGTCCCGGAGGTGCGGCCGGCCCGGCCGGGTGGGGCTGCCCGGGTCCGCGGAGCCAGTTGCCATTCGCGGGAGCGGCGACGTGCCGCCATCGCGCGACTCGGCGCGGGTTGGACGGCCGCTTCGGCGTGCGCCCGCTTCGGCGTAGCATCCGCGACGACAACAACCGACTGCCGAGGCACGCACCCGTGACCGAGCTGTCCCGTACCGAGGAGAACCGGCCTGTCCGCGAGCTGAGCTCGCTGACGAGGGTGCACGCGACGGAGCGAGCGGCGCTCGGCGGGCGCCGGTGAGCGGTGCCCGCGCCTCGGCCGTGCAGCTCCGCGGACGAGTGGCGGACGCCTGGGCGCGGGGAAGTCTCTCCCGGCGTGCAGCGATCGTGGCGGGCGGCACGGTCACCCTGGCGCTCGCGGGGGCGTTCCTGTTCGGGGCCTGGCACGTGCTGTTCGGCTGGCTGGTGAAGGGCAACCCCCGCGCCGGCGCGTTCGGGGTCGCGCTGGCGGCCGTCTCCGCGGCGCTGCTCTGGCTGGAGGCTCGCCTGCTCCGGCGCCGCTTCTCGCGCTGACCGCCCGCATGTTCCGGGGCCAAGAAGGCCTTAGCCGCCGCCACGCGGCCAGCGCGGCCACCCGTCCCGCGGCCACGACCCTCATACGCTGGTCGCCACCGGCGAACAGAACCGCCGCGTCAAGCAGGCGCGTCCGCCACGATCCACGCGCTGCCCGGCCTTGCTCGCCAGGCACGAACGAACCTGATAGAAGCGGCCGCGTGCGGGTTCGTGAACGTCCCGCATCGCCCTTCTGCTCTCATCCCGCGACGCGCTCGGCACGCCGATCGCGTGGAAGCTGGCCACCCGAAGGCGGTCGGCACGCGAACGGGACAGGGCCGATCCTCCCCGGCCATGGTCAGGTCGCCTCGACGACTTCCTCCGGCCTGGGCGGTGCCGGCTCACGCCCGCGCGTCCAGACGATGATCGCGACCGCGACGATGATGACCAGGCCGGCGAGCCCCGTCCGGGCCGTCACCGGCTCGCCCAGGATCAGGGCGCCCAGGGCGACCGCCACGATGGGGTTGACGTAGGCGTAGGTCGCGACGAGCGGGAGCGGGGCGACCCGGAGCAGCCAGGCGTAGGCGGTGAAGCCGATCAGCGACCCGGCCGTGATGAGGTAGGCCACGGCAACCGCGCTCCCCGGCGTGACGTTCGCGAGGCGGAATCCGGACAGCTCGCCGGTGGCGAGCGAGACGACCGCGAACATCACCCCGGCGCAGAGCATCTGCATCGCGACCCCCACGAGCGGCCGCGCCGGCAGGTGGGCGCGAGCGCTGTACAGCGAGCCGGTCGCCCAGAGGACCGGCGAGCCGAGCAGGATGACAACGCCCGTCCCGTCGACCGGCGCGCTTCCGCCGGCCGGCCACACGAGCACGCCGACGCCGGCGAACCCCAGCGCGATACCGCCCAGCGCCGACCAGGACAGGCGCAGGTTGAAGAAGAGCCGGCCGAGGATCGCCACCCAGAGCGGGAGCGTCGCGATGAGCAGCGCCGCGATCCCCGATGCGACGGTCGTCTCCCCGAGCATGACGAGCCCGTTGCCGCCGAGCAGCAGGAAGCCGCCGATGATCGCGGCGTCGCGCCACTCGCGCCGCCCGGGCCGGGCCTCGCCGGGACGTCCGCGCGCGGTGGCGAGGTACAGAAGGGATCCGGCGACCAGGAAGCGGATCGACCCCATCGCGAACGGTGGGATCGTCTCGACGGCGACGCGGATGGCAAGGTACGTGGAGCCCCAGATAAGGTAGAGGGCCGCGAGCGCAAGCGCCACCCGCGAGCCGGGCGCACCCAGCGCGCCTCGGGAGTCCGTTGCCATGCCGCAAGGATGCCAGCCGGATCGGAGCCCCGCTGGTGGGAGGCGTTCCACTGCGGCTCGTCGGGCATGCGACAATCGCGGCGAGATGCCGCTCGACGACCGATTCGACGACCTGGTCGCCAGCCTCACCGGGTTCTACCGGGCTTGGGTCATCGAGCTCGGGATCGAGCTCGGGCTGTTCGCCCGCCTGCGCGAAGCCGGCGCGGACGGGCTGACGCGGGCGCAGCTGGCCACCGCGGCCGGGACGGCGGCCGAGCCCACCTCCGCCTGGTGTGACGCCGCGTACGCCGCCGACCTCGTGACCGACGACGGCAGCCGGGTCACCCTGGATCCGGATGTCGCGACGATCCTGCTGGAGAAGGACCGGCCGGAGTACCTCGGCGGGCAGTTCGCCTACACGGTGACGGCAAGCCTCGACTACGACGCGATGGCGGGATACGTTCGCACGGGCGTGCCCGTGGGCTCGCGTTCGGCTCGCTACTACCGGGCGATCGAGGAGCTGACCCGCCAGGACATCGCCGTCTTCTTCGAGGAGGCGCTCGCCGCCCTGCCCGAGCTGGTGGCAAGCCTCGTCCGGGGCATGGACGTCCTCGACCTCCACTGCGGCGGGGGCCGCTGGCTCGCGGCGATCGCCCGGCGATTCCCCGCAACGCGGCTCGTTGGCGTCGAGCCCGAGCCCAACTCGGTCGCCCGGGCAATCCAGCTCGTGCGGCGCCACGGGCTGGCGTCGCGAATTCGCATCGAGGCCCGCGAGGTTGACGACGGGCTCGACGCCGCGCTCGGTGCCGGCTCCTTCGATCTGGCCTATTTCCAGCACGCCCTCCACGAGATGCCGGATCCGGGCGAAGCGCTCCGGGCCGCCTGGCGCGTGCTTCGACCGGGAGGCTGGCTCATCGTGCTGGGCTGGTGCCTGCCCGACCGGCTGGAGGGCTACGCGTCGCTGCACGGCCAGCTGATCGCCGGGGTCGCCCTCGACGAGCTCTTCCACGGGGCCCGCCTGCGGACGGTGGCCCAGCACGCGGAGCTGTTCCGAGCCGCCGGACTCCCGGAGCCCGCGGCGATCCCGCTCCAGTCGGACGCGACGCTCCTGGTGGTGCGCCGCGACGCGTGACGGACCCGCGCCTGCGGGCTCCTCCGGTCCGGGGGACGGGCCGTCAGGCCCGCCGGCGGCGACGCTGCTCGTGCGCTGGGTGACCGGTGACGTGACCCACGTGCGCGCCATCCTGGGCGCGGCGCTCGGGATCGCGAGCACTCCCGAAGCGTCCATCGCGATCCCCGGCCTGCGGCTGGAGGTGGCCGACTCCCGAACCAGGCCCGGGACCCGAGTCGCCGATCACCTCGAAGTGGCCACCGCGGATCCGACCGGAGAGGGCGGCCCGGCGGACACGGCGACGGCAGGTGTTGCCCCTCTCTTCGCGCTGGGGTGGGCGACCGTCGACCTGGACCGGGCTTCCGCCGCGTGGCCGGGCCTCCGCTGGGGCCAGGTGCCCCGGGATGCGCTCGTCGGTGCGCACGGGCTGCTGGGCGAGCCCGCTCCGGTCGGCGAGGTCGTCCCGGCGTGGCGGCCCGGGTCCCGGCTGCTGCTCCTGGAGCCCGACACGGAGGGACGGATCGCGGCGGCACTGGCGCGCCACGGCGAGGGCCCGGCGGCCCTCTACGTCGCCCTGCCGGCCGCCGCCATTGCCGGTGCGCGTCGCCGCCTCGCGGCGCTCGGTGTTCGCCCCGTTCGCGGGGCCGGTCCGTTCGGACCGGAGATGGCGCCGGCGGGCCCGCCGGCGTCCGGCCCGACCCTGATCCTGCTCAGGCTCCCCAGGCCGGTCACGGCCGGCGGCCCGGCGGAGGGTGGACGCGGTACCATCCCGCCATGATCGAAGGAGCCACGCTCACGTTCCGGGACGCCGGCCCGGACGACGCCGCCTGGATCGCCGGCCTCCTTTCCGACGAGGGATATCCGGCCGGGGCGACCGACATCGTGCGGCGCCTGGAGCGGTACGTCGAACGGGAGTGCCCGGTGCGCGTGGCGGAGGCGGCCGGCGAACGCGCGGGCTTCGTGGCCTGCCAGGTGATCCCGCGCTTCGAGCATGACGACCACGTCGTCCGCGTGATGGCGCTGGTGGTGGACCCCGGGATGCGGGGGCGAGGCGTCGGACGTGCGCTGATGGCCGAGGCCGAGACGATCGCGGACGGAATCGACGCGGCCTTCCTGGAGGTGACCGCCGGTCATCATCGGCCCGGCGCCCTGCGTCTCTTCGAGGTCGCCGGGTACGACGCCACGCTGACGACGTACCTGCGGAAGCGCCGCTGAGCACGCAGCACACGGAGGCCTTTCCCCACCTCCGGCTTCGCGTCGCCTCGGATCCGCTCCTCGCCCTGCCCTGGGAGCTGCCGCTCCACCACTGGACGGCCGACCGGGCGGCGCTGCGCGACCTGCCCGTCGGCCCGTCGCGCCACCTGGTCCGCTTCGTCATCCTGGACGGCACCACGTACGCGCTCAAGGAGCAGGCCATCGAGAGCGCGCGCCACGAGTACGACGTGCTGCTCCGCCTCGAGCAGCTGGCGCTGCCCTCCGTTCGTGCGATCGGGATCGCGGTCCGACCGCTCGAGGACACGGCGATCCTGGTCACCGAGTACCTCCGCCACTCGCTCCAGTACCGGCGGCTCCTCATGCGGGTCCCGCTGACGGCGGGCGGCTACCGCGAGCGGCTGCTCGACGCGATGGCCTCGCTCCTGGTGGACCTCCACCGGGCGGGCGTGTACTGGGGCGACTGCTCGCTCTCGAACACCCTGTTCCGGCGCGACGGCGGCACGATCCAGGCCTACCTGGTGGACGCCGAGACGAGCGAGACGTACGCGGCGCTCTCCGACGGCCAGCGCGCCTACGACCTCGACGTCCTCGTCGAGAACGTGGCGTTCGGCCTGGCCGACCTGGCGGCCTACCAGGGCCACCCGGAAGCGATGGACGAGCAGATCGCGGCGGCCGAATCCGTGCGCCACCGCTACACGGCGCTCTGGCGGGAGCTGCACGACCAGATCGACATCCAGGCCGGCGACCGCTTCGCCATCCAGGCCCACATCCGGCGGCTCAACGAGCTCGGCTTCGCGATCGGCGAGATCGAGCTGCTGCCCGGCGAGGCGGGAACGGTCCGCCTGCGGACCGCCGTGGCCCAGCGCGACTTCCACGCCCGCGAGCTGGCCCGTCGCACCGGGCTCGTCGCGCTCGAGGGCCAGGCGCGCCTGCTCCTCAACGACCTTCGCGAGTACCGGGCCTGGCTGACCTACTTCGAACGCCGGCCGGTCTCGTCGGTGGAGGGCGCCTCGCGGTGGCAGGCGGAGGTCCTGGAGCCGTACCTTGACCGCCTCCAGGCGGTGATCGGCCCGGGCCGGGATCCGCTGCAGGCGTACTGCGACCTGCTGGAGCACAAGTGGCTGCGCTCCGAGCGGGCGCGGCAGGACCTGGGGCTGGAGGCCGCCTTCGCCTCCTACGTGGCGGCCGGTGCGCCCGCGCCGGAGGGTTCGGACAGCGCTCCGGCGCTCGACGTCGAGCCCCTGGAGGCGCTCGCGATGTCCGAGGACGACCTCGCGCCGGATGTCTGAGCGGGCAGCCTACCAGCGCTCCTCGTGGACCAGCTCCGCGAGGGGCCGCCGCCCACCGGCCCGATTCGGAGCGCTGAGCACCGCTGGCTCGGCCGGGTAGCCGAACGACAGCAGGTACTCGAAGTGCATCTCGGGCGGGATGCCCAGCAGGTCGCCGGCGCGCTGGTGCTCGTAGATGGTGGCGGGGGCGCTGCCGATTCCGAGCTCCCACGCCGCGAGCACCATGTTCTGGGCCGCCCGGCCGAGGTCGAACGCGATCGACAGCGGTGCGCCTTCCGCGCGCGGATCCGGGCTCACCAGCGCCACCGCGACGGCCGCCCCGGCCAGGTGACCCGCCCATGGCCCGGTCGTCGACAGCTCCCGCAGGTGGTCGCGATCGCGGCAGACGATGAACGCCCAGCGCTGCAGGTTCTTGGAGCTGCCCGCGCGCCGCCCGGCGTTGAGGATCCGCTCCAGCGCCCAACCTTCGAGGGGCCGGTCCGCGAACGCCCGGACTGTCCGCAGCGTGTCGATCGCCTCCCAGGTGCCGAGTGCCGGTTCCATGGGTTACCTCCCGTGCGTGCTTCAGGCCGGACCGGCGCCGGCCGCGGCCGCTGCGGTCGGTCTGGCTGGCCGCTCTGCTTCGTCCACCGCGGGCCCGGCGGTGGGCCTCTCGAGGGCGCTGAACTCCCCGTTCGTGTCCGGCTGGCGGAGGACGGGCAGTGCCATCGCGCGGGCGGCCGCTTCGTCGGGTCCGGGTCCTCCCTCCAGGTGGCGGGCCAGGAACGCCGCGACCCGCCCCCGGTAGGCGGGATCCTCGAAAAGCCACCGGTGGCGTGCCTCGGGCATGATCATGAGCTCGACGTGGCGCCCGGCGACCCGGCGCGCCGCCCGTTCCAGGCGGCGGGCATCACCGGCGCCGACGATCTCGTCCAGCGCGCCGTGGATGATCAGGACCGGGCCCGGGTACCGGCCAACCGCCGCCGACGCGCTGGCGGCCGACGGCGCGTGACCGCGCGGCCGCAGCAGGACCCGCATGCTGAGCGCCGCCAGCGGGTGCGCGACCACGCCCGGCAGGCGCAGTCCCGCCAGCTGGAACGTCCTGCGGACAAGGCGCCGGGGATCGGCCGGCGTGGACGTCAGGACGAGCGCAGCCGTCCGCGGGTCGTCCGCGGCGGCGATCGCGGGCCCGATCGCCCCCATCGAGTGCCCCAGGATCGCGACCGCGGTGACGTCCGGCCGCGCCGCCGCCAGTCCGACGGCAGCCAGCGCATCCGCGCCGAACTCCGCCGCGCTGATCGGGAGTGCCTCCGGCGGGTTCTCGCCGTGGCCGCGCACGTCGAACATGAGGGTCGCAAACCCCGCCGCGTGCAGGAACGCGGCGTTCGGCAGCATCCGGGCGCGGTTCGACTCCCAGCCGTGGACCAGGACCACCGCCGGCGCGGGGCGGCCGCCGGGAGCCGGGACGAACCAGCCTGGCAACGGCCCGGCGCCCGACGGGACGCGCACGACCTCGAACCTGAGGCCGTAGGCGGCGGGCGTCTCGAGCAACGGTCGGCGCGCGGGGAACCCGGCTCGGCGCCGGTACTCGAGGGCGAACCGATAGGCCGCGACGGAGGGCGCGGCGGCCGCCAGGCTCAGCGTGACGAGGATGGCCCGGGATCGGCGCATGGGCGAAGCGTACCGCCCCGCTCGGCTAGGATGGTGCGATGGGCCAACGTGATCCTCACGACGTGCTGGGCGTTCCCAGGAACGCCAGCCAGGTCATGGTCAAGGCGGCGTGGAGACGTCTGGCCCGCGAGCACCACCCAGACCTGGCCGGGGATTCCGCGGCTCGCCGGGACGCCACTCGCCGGATGGCAGAGATCAACGCGGCCTACCAGGCCCTTCGGTCGGCACCCGGCGGGCGCGCGGGCACAGCCGGACATGACGGAGCGGGGGGCGGCGCGTCAGGAGCGGGGGCGTCCGGGTCGGGAGCGTCCGGCACCGCCGGCCCGGGGGCCGCGCACCCGGCTGGTCCGCCGCCCCCGCCGCCGACGCGCCCGGTCACGGCACGGCTCGACACGACCGATCTCTTCCGGCAGCGCAACGCCACGACCACCCCGGCCGGAGGCGGCTACCGACATCGGCCGCGTGTCGCCGGCGGGCTCAAGCGGGCGACCTGGGGTCAACCGGAGCAACCGCGCGCCTCCGACCCGACCGGTCCGCTCCAGCGCGTGCGGTCCCGGCGCGCGGTGCGCCGGCCCCTGCCCGACCTCGACGCGGCGCTGGCGACGCAGATCTCGTTCGGCAAGTTCCACGGGCGCACGCTCGCCGAGATCGCCAGGCTGGAGCCGAGCTACCTGGTCTGGGTGGAGCGGACGATCACCCGCGACCCGGACCTCGTCGCGGCGGCCCGGGTCGTGCTGGACGAGGGGGAGCGCCGTGCGGCGGGCGGCGGTGCGAGCGAATCCGGGTCGGCGGTCGACGGCACAGCCGGCTCCGGGGAGGGGTCGCGACCGGACGGGTCCGGGGACGCCGCGGCGCGTCCCCGTGAAGGCGTGGCCCGAGGGTCCGCGGGATAGTCCGCGGACCCGATGAGTCCGCAGCCACCGACACGGGCTCGGGCCTGCGGGCCGGAGATCCATGGTTACTCGACTCGTGCCCGAAGCACCAGGGGCCACCCATTGACGCTCCCCGCGGCGTCCTGCACGTTCGGTATGTCCCGGCGTTCCGAGCCGTGGTCGACGCCCCAGGGTTGTCCCGGTGGCTCGCGCCGACGGCTGCAGGAAGGAACGTATCCCGGCCGCGCGCGTGCGACAACATGACCTCCGTCCGGTGCGCGCTCGCGAAAGGGTGGTGGCGTTCGAGCACCGGCCCCAGGATCGCCGCAACGCCCCGCCGGGACGCGCCGCGCGCGGAGCCGTCAACCCGTGCGCCGGGCCCGGTAGCCCGCGGCCGCACGCTCTCGCCGGGTCGCGTAGGCTGACCCCATGCTCCGTGTCATCGGCCGGCGTGGCCTGTCCATCGCGGTGGCCGCTCTGATCGTGGCCGGGTGCGCCGGCCCGGCGGCGCCACCTTCCTTCGACCCGTCGACTCCCTGTGGGGGAGTCGATCGCCAGGAGATGGCGGGCGCCTACCCGGATCTCGAGGCGCGGATCCCCGTTCGCATCGACGGGCAGGCAGCGGACAGCCGCGAGTCCGGGCGCTTCTGCGCCAAGTCGACGCTCGGGACGCTGTGGGACGCGGGGATCCACGAGACCGAGTTCGGGGGCGGCATCTGGGCCTTCGATCCAGGAGGCGGCACCTCGCTGCCGGGGATGCAGCTGTCCGTCTTCCGCGCTCCGGGGCTGACCGCCCAGCTGATGGCGGACGAGTACCGGGCGGGCGCGGCCGCCACGAGCCAGGTGACGATCGTCTCCGCGACGAACCTGCAGATCAACGGGCGCCCCGGCTTCCGGATCAACTTCCTGAACGGGGATTCGCACCAGGCGATCCTCGTCTGGCCGTCGGCCGACGCCGCGGTGATCCAGGTGGTCATCGCCGCGGACGTGGCCGAATCTCGCGTGCAGGCAGCCGTCGCCGCGTTCGGCTAGCGCGAGATCCGTCGGCTGCCGTGCCCCGAATGGGTGCAGCGTTGTCGCGTCCCGCTTTCGGGCGGGTCCGGCCTTCCCGATGCCGGGCGTGGACGCCGGGGGGCAGCCCGGCTAGCATCCCGGCCATGACCTGGCAGGCCCGCAAGCGAGCGTGGGAGCGCGAGCGACTCGACCCCGCACGCGCACGTGCCCCGGAGCGGCTGCGGCGCTTCACGACCATCTCCGACGTCGAGGTCGCGCGCCTGTACGGCCCGTGGGACTGGACCGGCGGCGTCGAACCGGCTCCCGGCGACTCCGGCGGGCACGGCTCCGGCGCGGGCGGCGGCGGGCCGACCGCGTTCGACCACCGCGGGGAGCGTCTCCGGACCGGCCGCTGGGACGACTTCGACCCGCTTCGCGACGTCGGCTTCCCGGGCGAGCCACCGTTCACCCGGGGCGTCCACCCGACCGGCTATCGCGGCCGCGCATGGACCATGCGGATGTTCGCGGGATTCGGGGCGGCGGAAGACACGAACGCCCGCTTCCGCGACCTGCTCGCGGCGGGCCAGACCGGCCTTTCGATCGCGTTCGACATGCCGACCCTGTACGGCTACGACACCGACGATCCCGAGGCGGAAGGGGAGTTCGGGACCTGCGGCGTCGCAGTCAGCTCGCTCGCCGACATGGAGGTGCTGCTCGACGGGCTCCCCCTGGGCCGGATCTCCACGTCGATGACCATCAACTCGCCCGCCGCGCCGATCTGGGCGATGTACATCGTGGCCGCCGAGAAGCGCGGCGTGCCGCGGTCGGCCCTCGAGGGGACGCTCCAGAACGACATCCTCAAGGAGTTCATCGCCCAGAAGGAGTACCTGTTTCCGCCGGCGCCGTCCCTTCGCCTGGTCACCGACACGATCGAGTTCGGGACCCGCGAGCTTCCGCGCTGGAACACGATCTCCATCAGCGGCTACCACATCCGCGAGGCGGGGAGCACCGCCGTCCAGGAGCTCGCGTTCACGCTGGCCGATGGGATGGCCTACACGGAGGCGGCGCTCGCCCGCGGGCTACGGGTGGACGACTTCGCGCCCCGGCTGTCGTTCTTCTTCAACTCGCACGCCGACTTCTTCGAGGAGATCGCCAAGTTCCGCGCGGCGCGGCGCGTCTGGTGGAAGTTGATGACGGCGCGGTACGGCGCCGAGAACGAGCGGTCGGCCTGGCTGCGCTTCCACACCCAGACTGCCGGCGTCAGCCTCACGCCCCAGCAGCCACTCAACAACCTGACCCGGGTCGCCCTCCAGGCCCTGGCGGCCGTCCTCGGTGGCACGCAGTCGCTCCACACGGACGCCTACGACGAGGCGTGGGCCGTCCCGACGGCCGAGGCCGCCCTGCTCGCGCTCCGCCAGCAGCAGGTGATCGCGGAGGAGACGGGCGTCGCCAACACGATCGACCCGCTGGGTGGGAGCTGGTTCGTGGAATCGCTCACCAACCGGACGGAGCGCGAGGTCTGGCGCTATCTCGACGAGATCGACGCGCGGGGCGGGATGGTCGCGGCGGTGGCCCAGGGCTACCCGCAGCGCGAGGTCGCGGACGCGGCCTACCGCTTCCAGCGCGAGGTGGACGCGGGCGATCGGCGGGTGGTCGGCATGAACTCCCACGTCGACCCCGGCGAGGTGCTCGCGGTCCCACTGCTCCAGGTGCCCGACGGTTCCCGGGAGCGCCACCTGGCTCGCCTGGAGCGGACCCGCCGCGAGCGGGATCCGGCGGCGCTCGCCACGGCGCTGGCTGGCCTGCGCGCGGCCGCGGCGGCGCCGGAGTCGTCCGCCACGAACCTGATGCCGCACTTCCTCGCCTGCGCGGCCGCGTACGCCACGCTCGGCGAGCAGTGCCGCGTGCTGCGCGAGGTATTCGGGGAGTACCGGGAGCCGGCGGCCATCTGATTCGAACGGTCAGCCCTGAGCTTCGCGGCCGCCCCTGAGCGCGACTCCGGCGAGCGCGATCCGGCCGCTGCCACCCGCCGCAGGCTACCCGGCCGGGTCGGGGTCGTCGGGCCCGCGGCCCTCGTCGCGATCGGGCAGGGCCGCGGCCACCGACCGGGCGAAGCGGTCCGCGGCGACCAGCGAGACGGCCACGAAGTCCACGTCCAGGCGCCCCACCAGGCTGGTGTCGGCGACGAGCGCGCCACCCAGCATGATCGCCGGACCGGCGTTCGACCCGGCGGCGCGGGCCGCCGCGATGGCGTCGCGGATCGCCGGCTCGCGCTCCGGCAGCGATGCGCTCAGCGCCAGCAGGTCGGCCCGGTTGCGGGCCAGGAACCGGGCGAGGTCGGCGGGCGGGACGTCGGGCCCCAGGTTGGCCACGCTCCAGCCCTGGTCCCGCAGGACCTGGTCGAGGCAGGCGAGGCCCAGGCTGTGCTGCTCGCCGGCGACGCCGGCGAGAACGGCCAGCGGGCCCACCCGGCCCTCCGGGCCCTGCGCGGGGCGGATCCGCTCCAGCGCGCGCACGAGCGTCTGGGAGGCGAGATGCTCCTCGGCCACCGACCACCGACCGCTCTGCCAGCGCTCGCCGACGAGGGTCATCGCGTCGCGGAGCAGCCCGTCGAAGACCTCGGCACGCGGACGCTCCGCCAGGGCATTCTGCAGCGTCCAGGCCGCCAGCTCGTCGTCGCCGTCGGCGAGAAGCGAGGCGAGCAGGTCCGGCGTGAGCGTGCCGGCAGGGATCGGTCCGGCTGCGCGACCCGGATCGACGGGAGGGAGCTTCGGAAACGAGTCCTGCATCGAGGGTGACTGTAGCACCGGCCCCAACCTTGGGAGGATCCCCGATGGCGTGGACAACGCCCGTTTCGCGTGCCCGAGCGGGGCCCGGCGGACTACCATCGGATCATGTACTTCGACGCACTCTCCTTCCTCGAGGACGAACGGGATGCCTGGCGCCCGTACGAGGCGCTGTTCACGCTTCCGCCGGAGCAGCTGGAGCGGCCCGTGGTCGGCCCGGACCGCTGGTCGGCGCGAGACCTGCTGGGACATCTCGTCTTCTGGCAGGAGCACGCTCTGGCGGTGGCGCGCGAGCTGGCGGTCGGCCCGACCAGCCCGTCGCGTCAGCGGGACGAGGCAGAGTGGGCTGCCCGGGGCGACGCGATCAACGCCGACGCCGTGGCGGCATGGCGGGCGCTCCCGCTCGACGAGCTGCTGGAGCGGGCGAGGACGGTGGCCGGCGAGCTGCGAGGCCACCTGACCGTCGTGCCGGAAGCCCGCTGGCTCAAGGACGGTGCGGTCCAGGCGTTCTTCGCGGGCGAGACGATCGACCACTACGCCGAGCACGCCGCCGATCTCGACGCGATCCTCGCCGCCGTCCGGTGACCGACCCCGCGCTCGAGGCGCTGCTTGCCGCGCACGTCGGCCTTCTCGAGGGCGCCGTGGCCGTCCCCGGGCCGGCGTGGACGGCCTGCCATCTCGAAGGGTTCGTGTTCGCGGCGTTCGCGGGGGGCGTGGCGGAGTTCCGTCTCGGCGAGACCGTGAGCGCGGCCGCGCTCCGGACCCCGGACACGAAGGTTTCTGCCCGGGGAGCAGGCTGGGTGCGTTTCGCGCCCCGGCGCCTGGACGCGCATGCCCGGGACCGGGCCATCGCCTGGTTCGAGAGCGCCTGGCGGCACGCCGACGCGGAGCTCGCCGGCGACGCGGACGAGCCGGACGTGGACGAGGACGGCCCGGACGACGAGGACGACGACGAGGGCGACGGCCCGGCCACCTGACGGTCCGTCGATGGCGCAGGCGTGCGGCCGACCGCCGAGTACTGCGCGGACCCGCGACCCTCGGCCATGAATCGGACCGCCCCGCGGGGTGAACCGGGCGGGGCGGCGTGCGGTGGGTGCGACGTGCGACGCGGGGCCCCCCGCGTCGGGCCGGATCAGCTGGCGGGCTTCGCGTAGCTGGGAAGGCCGAATCGCTCCTCGAGCTGGTCGGCGGGCTGGAAGCCGACGACGCCCATCGGCTGTCGACCGGCGCCCGGGAAGAAGGCGATCGTCGGGATGCTCATGATGTTGAACGCCTGGCTGATGCCCGGGTTGGCGTCCACGTCGACCTTCACGACGTCGACCTTGCCGTCGTACTTCTCGGCGAGCTTCTCGAGCTCGGGGGCGACCAACCGGCAGGGCCCGCACCAGGCGGCCCAGAAGTCCACGATCACGGGCCGCTCGGCCTTCAGGACGAGCTCTTCGAAAGTTGTGTCCGTTGCGTGCTTGATCTCGACCATGGGTCGGGAAACCCTTTCTCCCGGTTACGCGGGCGCGGAGCGGCCTAGCCGGCCAGCCCCTGGATGAGACGATATGCCTCGATGACGCGCGGGTCCGCGAGGCGGTAGTAGACGGTGCTCCCGTCACGACGGGTCGAGACGAGCCCGGCGCTGCGCAGCACCGCCAGGTGCTGGGACATGTTCGGCACCTGGCAGCCAACGCAGGCCGAGAGCTCCGAGACCGAGAACTCGCCGGTGGCGAGCGTCTCGAGGACACACAGGCGTTTCGGATCCGCCAGCGCCCGGCCGATCAGCGCTGCACGCTGCCGGTCGGCGTCCGTTCCGCGGAGCTGTTCGGTGACCACGAGCGTAGTATCTCACCACTTGCGCAACAACGCAAGTGGTGTGTGCCCCAGGTCGTGCTGCGGGTCGTGTTCCGGTCGTGTCTCCAGGCCGGTGTGCGCCGGGTGACCACTGCGACCGACGGGGGTCGGCGCCGCGACGTTTCCGCGTCACCCGGCGCACGGGCCGACCGACGAGGGGGCGTCTCGGTCACGTGGTGCACGCGACCAGCAGGTAGCCCGCCTACGTCGGTCGCAGCGCTCACCGGGTGCACGCGCCGCTGCTTGGGTTGACGCCGGCTCGCGACGGGGCAGGTGGGCCGGTGGTGGGCGATACTTCGCCGCATGCCGGTCACCTTCGACGCCTCCGCGCACACGATCCCGCCGGAGGCATTCGACGAGGCGGCCGCCCTCGTCCGGGGGCGCGTGCACCGAACGCCCATGCTGACGTCGCACACCGCCGCCCGGGTCGCGGAGACGGCGCGCGGCGTGCGCCTGGCCGGTGGGACGCTCCATGCCAAGGCGGAGCACCTCCAGGCGACCGGCTCGTTCAAGGTCCGCGGCGCGATCCTCCGGCTCGCGAGCGTCGACGCCGCGGAGCGTGCCGCTGGCGTGATCGCGATCTCGGCCGGCAACCACGCGGCTGCGCTCGCGGTCGCGGCGGCGCTCGCCGGAATCCGCGCCGTGGTGGTCATGCCCGCCACCGCAGTGAGCTCCAAGGTGGATGCGTGTCGCGCGTACGGTGCCGAGGTCGTGCTGCACGGCGCCACGACGGTCGAAGCCTGGGCGGAGATGGAACGCCTGCGCGACGCCCGGGGCCTCACCTTCATCCACCCGTTCGACCATCCCGTGACGATTGCCGGCCAGGGAACCGTCGGCCTCGAGATCCTCGCCGACCTCCCTGACGTCGACGTGGTCGTCGTTGCGGTCGGCGGCGGCGGACTCGCCTGTGGCATCGCGACTGCCCTGGCGACCCGCCGGCCGGCAACACGGGTCTGGGGCGTCGAGCCCGCGAACTCGGCGGCCCTCTCGCTCGCGCTGGCCGCGAATGGGATCGTGCCGGTGACGCCGGGGAGCGTCGCGGATGGCCTGAATGCCCCGTTCGCGGGCGACTGGACGCTGGCGCTCGGGCGGCGCCATCTCGCCGGGATCGTGACCCTCGGCGACCCGGAGATCCTGAGCGGGGTCCGGTTTGCGGCCGAACGCATGAAGCAGGTCCTCGAGCCGGCCGGCGCCGCCTCCCTGGCGGCGGTCCTGCACGGCCGGATCCCGCTCCGCGACGGCGATCGGGTGTGCGTGGTCCTGAGTGGCGGCAACGTCGCCCTGGACCGCCTCGGGGAGCTGCTGGCCGGTGCGGCGCCGATCCCCGGACTCTGATTCCCGGACCCTGACGATCAGTCCAGCCCCAGCTCGGCGAGGCGATCGTCGTCGATGCCCATGTGGTGGGCAAGCTCGTGGACGACGGTGATCCGGACCTCGTCCTCCAGCTCGAGCGGGTCGGGGAAGTCTCCCTCCAGGGGGAGCCGGAAGATCGTGATCGCGTTCGGGAACGGGACCTCGTCGGCCCCCCAGGCCGTCCGCGGCACGCCCTCGTAGAGGCCGTACAGGGTCTCGTCCGGCGCCAGGTCCTCGTCGCGCCGCTGCTCGGGCGAGGGCTCGTCGGCGATCACGATGGCGACCTCGCGGAGCGCCGCCGCGAACGGCATCGGAATGCCGGCGAGCGCGCGATCGACGAGGTCTTCGAACCGGGAGTGGCGGGCCTCGCGCCGCCGGCGGAGGGCGGCGAGGTCGGCGGCCGGGACTCCGCGGCGTCGCTTCGACATGGCGGGCCTATCCTACGGCGCGATGGACCGCATGCACGGCCTGCCGCTCACGGGCCCCGGGTTGCGGGCCCTGGACGCCAACCCGTTCGCGCCGCCGGCTTCCGATCAGGTCGCCGAGCCCGCCGGTTTCATGGTCGCGATGGACGGCGCGGTGCGAATCCACTTCCTGGACTGGGGCGGCCCGCAGGCCGGCACCGCGGGATGGGCGGGCATCGATTCGGTCCCGGCAGCCGGGGGGAGCATCCCGACGAGCCGTCGCCCCGGCGGCGTGCCCGGCGTCCTGCTGATCCACGGGCTGGCCCAGACCGCCTGGTCCTGGGCGCCCGTCGCGCGCAGGGTTCGGGCGTTCGCCGGCGTCGTCGCCATGGACCTGCGCGGTCACGGTCTGTCGGACGCGCCGACCGGCGGCTATGACCACGAGCAGCTGGCGGAGGACGCGATCGCCGTGGCCGAGGGCGCCGGGCTGCTGGCGTTCGCGGATGAGGGGGGCCACGCCGGCGCGCCGAGTGGGCGCCCGTTCGTCGTCGCCGGCCACGGGTTCGGCGCGGTGGTCGCGGCCTGGACCGCGCACGCGCTCGGGGACCGGTGCGCCGGCCTCGTGCTCGTGGACGGCGGCTGGACCGACCTGCCGGCAGAGACGGGGATGACGCCGGACGAGTGGCTCGCCGCGATCGCCGAACCGCCGGAGGTGCTTCGGTCGATGGACGCCTGGCTGGCGGACCGGAGCGGGTTCGACCCGGCGACGTGGGATGCCGACCAGGAGCGGGCCGCCCGGAGCGAGGTCGTCGAGACGGCGGCCGGCAGGGTCAAGCCGGCGATTCACAGCCATGCCCTGGCGGCCTCGGTGGGCGCCCTGTGGACCTACCGGCCCGCGTCAACCCTGCCGGCCGTGGTGGCAGAGGTCGCGGCGCTGGCCGCCCGCGACGACGATGCCGGCCGGAACCTCCAGGCGCTCCGCGAGATGGCCGCCGCGCGCGCCGCCGCGGGCCGGGGCCCGGTCCATGCAGCCTCGTTCCCAGGCCTCGGGCACAACCTGATGCGCTACGTCCCGGACGCCGTCGTGGCCGCCATCCGCACGGTTGCGCCGTCCGCGGACGCGGGACCGGAAGCATCCGGCTAGGATGCCGCCATGCCCAGCCGAGACCTGCCCGCCAACGTGAAGTCGATCGTCGCCGAGATCGAGACCGAGATCGGTGAGGAAGATTCCGCGAATGGACTCTCCGCTGCCCTGACTCCGGCGGCCGCGATCGAAGGTGACGGCGCCACACGCGCCGGAACGGGCACCGGCAACCGCCGCCTCGAGGCCGCGGTCCGCGGCATCCTCCGCGAGATCGGCGAGGACCCGGACCGGGAAGGCCTGCGGGGAACCCCCGGGCGCGTCCACCGCATGTACGCGGAGCTGACCGCGGGATACCACGTGGACCCCGAGCGCCTCATCAACGGCGCCGTCTACGACGTCGACTACAGCGAGATGGTTGTCGTCAAGGAGATCCCCTTCTACTCGTTGTGCGAGCACCACCTGCTGCCGTTCTTCGGGACCGCGGCGGTTGCCTACATCCCGAAGGGGCGCGTGATCGGGCTCTCGAAGATCCCGCGGATCGTGGAGATGTACGCCCGGCGGCTGCAGGTCCAGGAGCGACTGACCCAGCAGGTGGCGGACTTCCTCCAGGCGCGCCTCGGTCCCGGCGGCACCGGCGTGGTCATCGAGGCGACCCACCTGTGCGCGGTCATGCGCGGGATCCGCAAGCCGGGCACCGTCATGACCACCAGCCACGTCCTGGGCCTTTTCCGCACGAGCGAGAAGACGCGGGCCGAGTTCTTCGCGCACCTGGCTCGCCAGGCGCCGGGTACCTGACGCCAACCGCCCGGCTATCATCCGCGCCATGACCGATCGACCGATCAAGGTGCTCATCGCGAAGCCGGGCCTGGACGGCCACGATCGGGGAGCGAAGGTCCTGGCCCGCGGCCTGCGCGACGAGGGCTTCGAGGTCGTCTACACGGGGCTGCGCCAGACGCCGGAGATGATCGTCACGGCGGCGCTCCAGGAGGACGTGGACGTCGTCGGACTGTCGATCCTGTCCGGCGCCCACATGACGCTCCTGCCGCGGGTGACGCGCCTCATGCACGAGCGGGGACTCGACGACGTGCTGGTGACTGCCGGCGGGATCATCCCCGATGACGACATCCCCGCCCTCCAGGAGGCCGGCGTCGCCGCGATCTTCGGGCCGGGCACCACCATCGCCGAGGTCGCCGAGTACATCCGGACCCACGTCCGGCCGACCGGGGCGTGAGCGAGGACCGGATTCGCGGGGCCGAGCTGGCGGAGGCGGCTGTCGCCGGCGATCGCCGGGCGCTGGCGAAGCTGCTCACGGCGGTCGAGAACCGGACCGCGATCGCGGAAGCGGCCGTCCGGCGCCTCTACCCGGGCGCGGGATCGGCGCACCTGGTCGGGATCACCGGCGCGCCCGGCGCCGGCAAGAGCACGCTCGTCGCGGCCCTGATCGCCGAGGCGCGCCTGGCCGGCCGCACGGTCGCGGTGGTGGCCGTCGACCCCTCGTCGCCGATCACCGGGGGTGCGCTCCTGGGCGACCGTGTCCGGATGCAGGCGTACGCGACCGACGACGGCGTCTTCATCCGAAGCATGGCGTCACGGGGGCACGCGGGCGGCCTGGCGGCGACCAGCACGAGCGCGGCAACCGTGCTGGACGCGGCGGGGTTCGACTTGGTGCTTCTCGAGACGGTCGGCACGGGCCAGAGTGAGGTGGAGGTGGCTGCCGCGGCCGACACGACTGTCGTCCTGGAGGCGCCCGACATGGGCGACGAGGTCCAGGCGATCAAGGCCGGCCTGCTGGAGGTGGCGGACATCGTCGTGGTGAACAAAGGCGACCGGCCGGGCGCCCAGCGGACGGCCGCCCAGCTGCGAGCGATGCTGACGGTGACGCCGGCCCCGCGCCGGGCCGCAAGCTCGCTGGGCGAGGGGGATGACCACCCGGCACCGAAGCGGCCCGAGGTCCTGATCACGACCGCCTCCACCGGCGACGGTGTCGCGGCGCTGCTGGCAGCGCTGGATCGGCACCGCGCGGCCGGCCGCGACGGGCTGGTCGATGCCGCACGCCTCGCCCGTGCGGAGGCGCAGGTCTGGGCAATCGTCTCCGAGCGGCTGCGGGATCGCTTCCACGGCGAGGCGTCCCGTCCGGCCACCGAGTCGACGCTGCGTGCGGTCGCGGAGCACCGGCTCGACCCGTACACGGCGGCGGATCGCCTCCTGGCCTCCCTGGTGGACCCCCGAACGCCGGCCTGAGCCGGGGAGTTCCGGCAGCAGGCAGGCTCGGGGCCGCCGGTGCGCTCCTGGCTCCGCGGACCGTCCACGGGTGCGCGCTACGACCGCCGCTGGTCGCAGCGGTCGCCGGGTGCACGGCAGGCCCGACCCTGACCGCCGGCGACCCGGCCCGGAACGCGCCCGACCTGGCGCCGCCGCAGTCGGTGCCGTTCCCGAACGCTGAGCGGCCGCCCCTGCTCAGCCGCCGGCGATGCAGGCCTCGAGCTCGTGCACGAGGCCGGCCGGGGACGTGCCCGGGGAGACCCGGATCCGGGGTGCGGCGAACCGGTTGAACCAGTTGACGCTGCATCCGCCGACTTCCGTGAACGCCATCGCATAGCCGGTGTCCGCGACGAGGCCCTGGTCGGTCGGGTCCTCGCCGCCGAACGGGTAGGCGAACGTCGTCGGGCGCTGCCCCGTCACCGAGGCGATCCGGGCCGCGGAGGCGGTGAGCTCGTAGCGCGCGACGAGCTCGTTCGCGGTGCTCAGGCGGACGTGGTTCACGGTGTGGCTCCCGATCTCCATCCCGGTGGAGGCGAGGCGCCGCCACTGGCTCGCCGTCAGCGAGCTGGAGTCGTTCACCCGGCCCGTGATCACGTAGAAGGTCGCCACGAGACCCAGCCGCTGCAGGATCGGGTAGGCCTGCGTGTACGCGTCACGCCGGCCGTCGTCGAAGGTGATGACGAACGTCCGGGCCGGCGGCTCCACCCCGGCGGCGAGGTCTGCCGCGAGCTGCGCGGCGGTGATCGACTGCCAGCCGGCCGCGACGAGTGTCTCCAGCTGGGCTTCGAACAGGTCGGGTGGTACCACGAGCCCCGGCAGCGAGGTGCCGACCTGGTCGGCGGGGGCCACGCGGTGGTACATCAGGACCGGGACGCGGAGGGTGAAGCCGGCCGGCGGCCCTGGCGCGTCCGCAGCGACAAGCGGCCACGTCGCCGTCGCGGTGCGACCCGGGGTCGGCGCCGGACTCGCGCTCGCCTCGGCGGGGACATCCGTCGCGGGGATGGATGGTTCGGCCGTCGTTTCCGCCGTGGCCGGCTGACCCGGCGTGGGATCGGCACTCCCCTGGAGCGCGGTTCCACCCGCGCCGGCCGGCAGCATCACCGGGCCGGGCGCGACGGCGGCGCCGTAGCCGATCGCGGCACCGGCGCCAACCGACACGCCGAACACGGCGACGACGAGGACGGCGAAGAAGGGGCGCCGCAGGCGCATCTTGCTCCCGAGGTTGTGTCGCGATCTCAGCGGGGCGCTCCGCGCGACGCGCTGCGGAGCATATCGCCGTGGCGCGTCGGCGCGTCATCGTTCTGCGTGAGATGGGGACGGCCCGGGCGTGAAGCGACGGCGGGCGGCCGCGCGACAGAGGGACCGTCAGCCGGCGGCGAGCTGCCACACGACAGGGGGGCCGCCACGCGACAGGGGATGGGCATCTTTGCTAGACTCCGCCGTCGCGGGCCCGTAGCTCAACGGTAGAGCGGGGGACTCTTAATCCCTAGGTTCAGAGTTCGAATCTCTGCGGGCTCACCACCGACCCGACCGTCCGCGATTCTCTCCAATCACGGCCTTTCAGGGCCCAGTCACGGCCCGCACGCCGTTCAGGTGGGGTTCATGCGGGTCGGGGAAGATGTGGGGCATGACCGAATCCCAGCTCTCAGCAACCGAGCCCGTCGAGCTCGTCGAGCCGGACGCCGACGACGAGTCCTACGACACCGAGACAGACGACGGCGACGGCCCCGGCGCGCGGCCCCGGCGGACCGTCCTGATCGTCGCGGTCGCGGCGCTCGTGCTCGCCCTCGTCGCCGTAGGGCTGTCGGCGGCGGCGTACCTCCGGCCGACCACCTCAAGCTGCGAATTGGCCGCGTGGAACTCCGTGCCGACGGCCGGCGAGCTCCCGACCGGCTGGAAGGTCACCGCGACCGACGTCTACCCCGACAACCAGACGACCACGATCACGGGACCGACCCCGGCCGATGGGTCGGCAGCAGTCACGATCTACGCGAGCGTGACGTGCTTCGGTGATCACGCCACCGACGCGATCGCACGATCCGAGCAGGCCTCGGAGGACGCCGGGCGGGCGGTCACGGCGATCGACGGCATCGGCGACACCGGGTACGCGATCGCCGGCGACACGTCCGGGGCGAGCGCCATCCAGTTCCGTCGCGGATCGCTGCTGGCGTACCTGGCCAGCTCCGGTGCGGTCAGCCAGCCGGACCTCCGCCAGGCAGGCTCCGCGGTCGATGCCGCGATCCGGCGCGCGCTGGGCGACGCCGGGGCGACCGCCGCTCCGATGGCGAGCGCCGGGGTGCCGCCGTCGGGATCGCCGTCGGGATCGCCGTCGGGTTCGCCCGAGCCTTCCGGACTCGCGTCGCCCCAGCCGTCCCAGGCCGCCGCCAGCCCGGCCGCGCCGGAGCTCGAGGCGCTCATGCCAACGCAGGTTTCCGGCACTGCGCTCTCCGTCCAGAGCGCCACCGGCGACCAGGTCCTCGGCACCGACGCCGCGAGCAAGGCCCTCACCTCGGCCCTGGCCAGCTTCGGCAAGAAGCCGGCCGACCTCGAGCTGGCGCAGGCCTACGACCCGACGAGCACGCTCGACGTGACGATCCTCGGCTTCCGGGTTCCGGGCCTCGCGGTCTCGCAGCTCGAGCCGGCCGTCCTGCAGACGTGGCTCTTCGCCGGGGCGACGGGCGTCACGACGAAGCAGACCACCGTCAGCGGCGTCGCGGTCACCGAGGTCAGCTACAAGGGCGACACGTCCGTCTCGTATGTCGTCGTCCGCAAGGACGCCGTCCTCGTCGTCCAGTCGGCCAGCGCCGCGCTCGCGGCAGCGGCGGTCGCCGCGCTGCCGTGACCGGGAACGGCGCGCCGGTTCGCACCGAGCTCGAGCCGCCGAGCCCTGATCCGATCGCGGTTGGCTGGGAGGAGCTCGACGCGCTCGTCGCGCGGCTCGCCACGGCAATCGGCCGCGACTACGACCTCGTGCTGGCGATCACGCGCGGCGGCCTCGTGCCGGCCGGAATCCTCGCCTATCGTCTCGACCTGCGGGAGATCCTCGTCGCGGGGGTCGAGTTCTACACCGGCGACGGGGGAACGCACCCCGCGCCGCTCGTCACCCAGTTCCCGGCCGCGGACCTGCTCCGAGGCCGCCGCGTGCTCGTGATCGACGAGGTCTGGGAGACCGGCGAGACGATGGCCGAGGTCGTCCGGCGCGTACGGGAGGCCGGTGGGATCGTGACCACGGCGGTGATCCACTACAAGCCCGGGCGGTCGCGGGTGGCGCTGACGCCCGACCACTACGCCGCCCTCGCGCACGGCTGGGTGACCTATCCGTACAAGGCGGGCGGGTAGGCGGCCCTCGCGAGGCGCACAACGGCCGCGGCCGCCCCAAACCGTCCGGGCTCCGCGGCCGAACAGAGGGCATGACGACCTTGAACGTGCCCCAGATCTCGTACGCAACCGGACCCTACGAGCCAGGCGCCTGCAACATCGGCCCGGCTGAGATCGCCCGGCGACGCCGGGCCGGGATCGCCGGCATCGCGGCGGCGATCGTGCTGGCGGCAGGCCTGTTCATCATCGGCGCCCCGCCCGTCGCGCGGATCGTGGTCGCGCTGCCGCTGTCGGTCGGCGCGATTGGTCTGCTCCAGGCCCGGTTCCACTTCTGCGTGGGCTTTGCGCTGGCGGGCCTCCGCAACTTCGGGCCACTCGGCGCGACGGAGCTGGTCACCGACCGTGCCGCACACCGGGCGGACCTGCGGCGCGCCGCCTTGGTCTCGCTGGCGTCGGCCGCGATCGGCGTCGCCGGGGCGGTCGTGCTGGCTCTGCTGCCCGGGTAGGCGCGCGCCAGGCCGCGTCCCAGCTCCGCGGCCCGCTCCTCAGCGCGCGGTCGCGACGGATTCCGCGCGGGTGGCCGGCTGACCGCCATGGACCGGCTGGCCGCCATGGAGGGCCATCCCCAGCGCGATGAGGCAATGACCCACGAGGTGGCGGATCCCGAAGCGCAGCCCGGCCCGCCGGGTGCGGTTCGCCTCTCCGGCAAGGCGGTCCATCCGGAAGTCGATCTCTGTGCTCAGCGTGGTCATACCGTCCCTCGTGGAGATCGCGGCCATCGGCGGGGCGCCGAGCCGGTTCGTTGTGTGCATCTCGTCGTCCCTCCGTTCGATTGACGTCTAACAGTCAGGTGCCGCCATTGGCCGGCCCATGATCGGGTGTGCGGCGCTCAGGCAGCCGGTCCGCCGACGAGGCGGTTGAGCTCGACCCCGGCCTCGGCGATCCGGTCGCGCCGGAGCGTGTAGTAGGTGAGCGCTCCGGATTGGGTGATCGTCACGAGGCCGGCAGCGCGGAGCTGGGCGAGGTGGTGGCTGACGGTGGGCTTGGAGAGCCCCATCCGCTCGGCGATCTCGGTCAGGTAGAGATCGCCCGAGGCGAGGAGGCGCAGGATCCGCAGGCGGCTCTCGTCGCCGAGCGCCTTGAAGAGACGGACGCTTGCGGCGGGCACGCCGCCGCTTTCTCCGTCGAGCGCGGAGTCCGCGAGCGGGTAGGCGAACATGGTCCACTCCCGCCCCGCGAAGACGTAGTTGTAGGGCCGCGTGAACAGGCTGGGGGAGAGGTACAGGCGTCGCGTGCCCGCCTCCGGCATCCAGCGGACGCCGCCCGTCGCCTGCTCGACGAAGCCGGCGAGGTCGAGGCGCTCGAGGTCCGCCCGCCGGCCGGCGACGTCGAGCTCCTCCACGTGGGCGACACGCGTCTCGACCTGTTCGAACCGTTCGCGCCAGGCGCGCAGGACGCGTCGCAGCGCGCGCAGCTCCGCATCCGGGTCGTCGAGGATGCGGCCGATCATCGGCCGGTATTCCTCGGGCCAGAGATCCACGACCCGGTCCCGCTCGTCGCGCGATCCCCCAAGGACGCGGATGGCACCCGCAACGGCGTCCTTCAGGTCGTCGCGGTCGCAGCAGGCGGCCACCAGGTCGCGCGCGCTGATGCGGCCGACCAGGGAGACGACATCCCCCGACGATCGAACCGTCGGATCGGAGACCACGAGCGCGACGACCGCGGCCGCGGGGCCGTGCTCCGCCGCGAAGAGGCGGTCGAGATCGCGCCGAAGCGAGTCGGACAGGGATGCCCGCGAGGCGTCGAACCATTCGCGGTCCGCCGGGAGGAGCTCCGCGTCCGTGACGAGCATGAGGCTGACCAGGAAGTCGATCGCAGGGCGCGCCTCGAGGATCACCTCCGGCGCAGCGGGACGCGGGGGGCTCCCGGCGCCCGTCATGTCGCGCACGAGCGCCTGTCTGGACGGCGGTGACTCGAGGGTGTGCGTTGGTCGGACCATCAATGTTCCCAACTCATCTACTTGATGTTAGATGAGAATCTAACACAGTCCCGGATTCCTGTCAACGGGGTGCGGGACGGCGGGCAGGCGCCCGTCGCCCGGGCCGCCGGCTGCACGTGCACCTGGTGACCACTGCGACCGGTGGGGACGTCGGGAACCGGCGAGATGCGCCGCAGCGTGCACCCCTTGACCGCTGCGGTTCCAATCCCCGGTCACCCTGCGCACGGGATACGCCGCTTGACCGCGGGCCGGTCGGTCGGGCGCGGCATTGGCGGCCAGGCGGCGCCGGGGAAGCGGATCGTCGGCCCTGCGAACGTGCGACGCCCGTACAATCGGCGGAACCGCTCGCCCCGCCGACCCTGGCCGTTCGCCACGAGGATCCGCATGACCATCCCGACCGTCCGCTACACCGACGAGCGCCTGCCCAACGGGCTGCGCCTCCTGGTCAGCGAGGATCACCTGGTCCCCGTCGTGGCCGTCAACCTCTGGTACGACGTCGGCAGCAAGCACGAGCAACCCGGCAAGACGGGGTTCGCCCACCTCTTCGAGCACGTCATGTTCCAGGGCAGTCGCCACGTGGCCAAGACGGAGCACTTCGCGCTGGTCCAGGCGGCGGGCGGCAGCCTGAACGGGTCCACCTGGCTGGACCGGACCAACTATTACGAGACCGTCCCCTCGCACCAGCTTGAGCTGGCGCTGTGGCTGGAAGCGGACCGGATGGGAACCCTGCTCGACGCCCTCAGCCAGGAGAACCTGGACAATCAGCGGGCCGTGGTAAAGAACGAGAAGCGGTCGAGCTACGACAACCAGCCCTACGGGACGTGGCAGGAGAAGCTGTTCGGCCACCTGTACCCGGTCGGGCACCCGTACCATCACCCCACCATCGGGTCGATGGAGGACCTGGACGCGGCGTCGCTGGAGGACGTCAGTTCGTTCTTCCGGACCTACTACGCGCCGAACAACGCCGTGCTCTCGATCGTCGGCGACGTGGACCCGGAGCAGGCGCGCGCCTGGGTGGCGAGGTACTTCGGACCGCTGGCCGCGAACCCGGCGATCCCCGCCTTCGAGCCGCATCCGCTCCCGCTGACGCTCGGCGGGGAGGTTCGCGAGACGGTCCCGGACCGCGTCCCGCTGCCCCGGATCTACGTCGGCTACCGCGCCCCAACGCTGGGGGACGGTCGCCTGTACGCGCTCGAGATCGCGGCCCAGGTGCTGGCGGGCGGCAAGGGCAGCCGGCTGCATCGCCGCCTGGTCCGCGACGCGCAGGTCGCCCAGGACGTGGCCGTGTTCGGCCTCGGGTTCTCCTCCGGCCCGTCGGTCATGATGGGCTGGGCCACCGTTCGCCCGGACGCCACGATCGAGACGGTCGAGGCGGGCTTCTTCGACGAGATCGAGCGGATCTGCCGCGAGCCGATCAGTCCCGACGAGCTCGCTCGCGCGAAGGCGCTCATCGAGACGGACGAGCTGGGTGCGCTCCAGCGAGTCGGCGAGCGGGCCGACCGGCTCAGCATGTACGCCACGCTGCTCGACGACCCCGACGAGATCAACCGCCAGCTGGAGCGCTACCTGGCCGTGGAGTCGGAGGCCGTCCGGGCCGCCTGTGCGGAGGTGTTCGTCCCGGACAACCGCGTCGTCCTGACCTACGTCCCGGCCACGGCCGCGGCAGACACCACGGAGGCCGCATGAACGCCCTGGATGCCGTGGAGGCAGCCCTCGCCGCACGCCCGGTGCCCGGCACGCCCCGCCCGTTCAGGTTCCCGCTGGCGTCCCGGGACCGCCTCTCGGGCGGTCTCTCCCTGGTGACGGTCAACCTGCCGGGGCGGCCGCTCATCTCGGCCAGCCTCTTCCTGCCCAACGGCGCGGTCGACGAGCCGGCCGGCGAGGGCGGGGCGACGGTGCTCGCGGCTCGCGCGCTCACGGAAGGCACGACACGCC
>JARLHH010000076.1 GCA_031292335.1 Candidatus Limnocylindrales bacterium
GACCCGTCACCGGCCTGCCCGTGGCCGCGGACTCGGCGACGCTGATCGATTCGATCGGCGCCTCCGCGCACCTGCACCCCGACTTCGGCAGCTACGCGGGCTACGGGATCCCGTACAACGCCGTCGTCGCCGCGACCACGCCGAAGTACACGGTCGCGTTCGACTACGCGGACGAGTCCGACCCCGGGCCGTACCCGATCCCGCCGAGCCCGAAGATCGAGGCAGGATCGGACCAGCACATCCTCATCCTGGCGCGTGACACGTGCACCCTCTACGAGATGTGGGACGCCCGGCGGACCGCCACGGGCTGGGCGGCGGGGTCCGGCGCAACGTGGAGCCTGCGCTCGAACGCCCTGCGGCCGGCGGGCTGGACGAGCGCCGACGCGGCCGGGCTGCCGATCCTGCCGGGGCTCGTCCGGTACGACGAGGTCGCCGCCGGGTTCATCGGCCACGCCATCCGATTCACCGCGCCCAAGACCCGGCGCGCGTACATCTACCCGGCTCGCCACTTCGCCTCGAGCTCCACGAGCGCCGCGCTGCCGCCGATGGGCACTCGGCTCCGTCTTGCGGCCTCGTATGACATCTCGAAGCTGCCACCCCAGGCGCGCGTGATCGCCCAGGCGATGAAAACCTACGGGATCATCCTGGCCGACAACGGCAGCCCGTGGTTCTTCCAGGGAGCGTCCGACGCGCGCTTCGACGACGACCAGCTCGACGCGCTCAAGACCATCCCGGGATCTGCCTTCGAGGTCGTCGACACGAGCGGTTGGGTGAGCGGGCGGTAGGCGGGAACTCGCCCACGCCAGCGGCGGCTGCACCCGTCGCCCTGTCGCTCCCGTCTCGGACCTCGCCGCCTGAGCGCCGGGTCGAGGGATTCGCTCGCCTCGAGCCAGCTGTGCTCATCGCTCCGGCTCCACGTCGACGGCTGGGCCGCCGTCGGCTTTCGGCCCCGGTCCCTGCTGGTCCGCGTCGGGATCAGTCGGGCCGTCCGCCTCCTTGGACCGCCGGTAGGCCGCGATCGCGTCGGCAACCGTGAGGGCCCAGGCGTGCCGCTCCGCGGCGGTCATCTGGTCGTAGTTCTTCGGCGAGTGGAAGGCGCCCAGGAACACCCGTTTGCCGCTGGTCGGCGTGGTCATGGCCTCGTCTCCTATCGCACCCGGCAGGAGCACCGTGCCGACGTGAGGACCGTCGGTCGGTTGCTGCGCCGTCAGCGAGCCGGGGCTCTCGGGCGCTCTCGATAGGTGGTCACCATCGCGGTGCCGGGGACATCGTATCTCGCGCCCTTTGCCAGCTCGGCTGGCACGAGCCGGGCTGGGCACCTAACGGCGACGCGCATTGTGGCGCCCGCCCGGCCTGCTTGTTGGGATGCCCCCACGCGGGTCGGTACCCGCGAGCTACGTCGCGACCTCCACGAGCCGGCACAGGGCGTTGGCGAGGCGCATCTGGCGCGGGGTCTTGCAGGCCACCCGGACGAGCGCCGGCGAGGCGACGACGACGGCGACGCAGCGCGCGCGCGAGGTCGCGACGTTGAGCCGGTTGCCCGAGTAGAGGAACTCCATGCCGCGCGGGGCGTTCTCGGGCGACGAGGATCCCATCGCGTAGATCGAGAGCGGTGCCTCGCGGCCCTGGACCTTGTCGACGGTCCCGACCCGGACCGCTCCCAAACCCGCCTCGCGGAGGGTCGCCGCGATCCGCCCGACGTGGGCGTTGTAAGGGGCGAGGACCCAGACGTCGCCCTGGCCCAGGTCGTGCGGGACGCCCTTGGCGTCCGTCCAGGTCGCCCCAGTTGAAGGCGAGAGGAGCTCGCCGAGGAGCTGGGCGATCGCTTCGGCCTCCTCCGGGCTCTCGACGCCGTTCCCGGCGTGGGGGACCGGCATCCAGCGAATCCCGCTGCCGGTCGGCGGGGTCGGCGCGCTGATCGACTGGCGCTCGAGCCCGTCGAGCGAGCTCAGGCGCGACGCGTAGAAGACCTCGCTCGTGTACGCGCAGATCGCGGGGTGGAGGCGTCGCGTCTTCTCGATGAAGAGCCCGAGCGTCTCGGGCATCGTGAGATGGGCGGGCTCCCCTCCGCTGCGGGCGAGCAGGTGCCCGATCGCGCTCTGCTCGGCGCCCGGGGGGTGGCTCCCCTTGAGCGGCTGGTCGAGCTGCAGCGGGTCGCCCAGCAGGACGAGCGAGCGGGCCGCCGGCGACACGGCGATCGCGTTGGCGAGGCTGAACTGACCGGCCTCGTCGATGATGAGGACGTCGACGGCACCCTCCATCGCCGGTCCGGACCAGAGCCAGGCCGTGCCCCCGACGACGTTGAGCGTGCCGTCGGCGAGACGGGCGGCGATGCCGCGGGCGTCGCCGAGCGCTTCGGCGTGAGCGCAGGTGGGCCCGTCATCGGGGCCAGGCTTCTGCCCCAGGGCGATCGTCACCCCGGCGTCGTCTGCCGCCTTCCAGATGGCGTCGAGCATGTTCCCGATGACCGCATGGCTGTTCGCGGTGATCCCGACGGTCCTGCCGGCGCGGACGAGGGCGAGCGCCATCTGGGCGCCGGCGTAGGTCTTCCCCGTTCCCGGGGGCCCCTGGATCGCGAGGGTCGACCGGTCGAGCGCGAGGACGAGGCGGGTCGCGGCCTGCTGGGCCGTCTCCCCTTCCTGACGCAGTGGCGAGCCGTCCGCTGTCCCCCTGACGCGCGGCGCGGCGCGCAGGAGCAGCGCGCGGGCGGCCCGGTGCGGCTCGGCGTCGGCTTCGATCCCGGCGTCGGCGACCCAGCGCCCGATCCGCAGGAGCGAGTCCTCCAGGGGTGTCGTGCGCACGAACTCGTTGGGGATGAGCGACGCCGGGATCCCGCGGGCGAGCTCGCTCGCGGTGCGGTAGAGGGTGATCGTGCCCCCCGCCTGGTCGATCGCGACGACGTGGCCGGTGGACTCCAGGGTGAGCGGGTCGTCGACCTGGCGGCCGACGGAGACGCGGTGGTCCTGGGGCGGGAAGCGGAAGCGCTGGAGGCGCGCCCCAGCCTTGCTCGCCTCGCCGA
The DNA here is from genome assembly GCA_031292335.1 of Candidatus Limnocylindrales bacterium. Lineage (GTDB taxonomy): Bacteria > Chloroflexota > Limnocylindria > Limnocylindrales > CSP1-4 > CTSoil-043. The sequence goes on from JARLHH010000076.1 coordinate 3,020, forward strand.
GGTCGGCGTCGAGCTCGACCATCCCGAGCGGCTCGCGCTCCTCGACGAGGTCCTCATCGGTCCTGCCGCACAGGTCGAAGTAGCGCCACCAGAACGCCTTGTTCTCGCGGCGGTGCCAGGTCAGCAGCTGGGCGAGGAGCCAGCTCGCCTGCTGCGCCGGGGTGCGCTCGGCGGTCTCGGTCCCCTCGAGGTCGCCCGCCAGCGCCTCGACGACCGCCGCGACCTCCGCCGCGTGGCCCTCGGGCTCGGGCGGCTCGACCGCCTCCGGGCGGAGCGGCGGGCGGGGGATCGGGACGCCGAGTCGCGCCGCGAGGTCGACGCGGCGGGCCTCAAGCCAGTCGCGGAGGCGCCAGGTCGAGAGGATGTCGTCGCGGTTGTAGCCCTCGATCTCGCGCAGGATCGCGTCGCCCGTGCGGCCGTCGGGCGCGGCGCCGCGCCCGAGCCAGACCTCGAACTCGACGATGCTGTCACCCGCCGAGTGGAGCTCGACGCCCCGGGTGAAGCCGTACAGGGGCTCGAGGCGCTTGATCGAGTAGCTCTCCACGCTCGCGCGGATGCCCTGGCGCACGACCCGATAGAGGTCGACGAGCACGCGGCCACGCAGCAGCCGGTCGACCTCCTCCTCCCGCGTCGCGTGGCGCTGGGCGAGCCGGGCGAGGGCGGTCTTCTCGTACGCGGCGTAGTGGTAGACGTGGAGCGTCGGGTCGGCGTCGAGCCGGGCGATGAGGAGGTCCACGAGCCGCTCGAAGGCCGCCTTCTCGGCCGCCAGCGTCACGGCCCCCTCGGCGTCGAGGCTCCAGAAGGCATGGAACCTGGGGACCGGGGCCTGCGGGACGGGGGACCCGCCGTCGGGCGGGCCCACCCAGCGCGGGTCGGTCTCCGCGAAGGTCGGCTCGAGGAGACCGAACAGGTAGTCGATGCCGTCCTCGAACGCGAACGGGTCGCCTTCGAGGTCGAGGAAGAGGTCGCCGGGCGACGGCTCTGGCAGGACGAGGAAGCCGCGGTCCGCGACGAGCGCGGGCTCGCCCGTCTCCGGGTCCGAGGTCCGTGCCGGCTCGAGGAGCTCCCAGAGCATCTCGGCGCGGTCCTCGCCCGCGACCTGTATTCGGGCCTGCTCCCGGACCCGGGAAAGGGCCTCGTCGCTGGTCCCGTCGAGCCGGGGGCGGATGGGGAGCTCGAGCCGGGCGAGCCCACGGCGGGTGGCGATCGGGCCGGGCGGGACGTCGGCAGGGCGCCCCTTGAGCGAGGCCCGCTGGCGTCCCCCGATTCCCGCAACGAGGCTCAGGTCGTCGTCGGCGCGGCGGCGGTCGCGGCAGGTCGCCCACCAGCGGCAGACGTCGCAGTGCTCGACGGGCTCGGGGTACGTGAGGGCAGGCGGATAGGTCGCGGGCCCGACGCGGGCCTCGTCGGCCGCCGCGAGGAAGTCGGCCTTGACCCGCCGGTAGTAGGCCATGTAGTCGGCGACCCGAAGCGTGACCTGCTCGCGGGCGCTGCCGCCGAGGACGACGTGGAGCGATACCGGGTCGCAGCCCTGGATCCGGGTCAGCTGGTCGACGTACGAGCAGATCTGGAGGACCGCGCCGGCCGCGACGTGGCGGGCCAGCTTCGTGTCGGCGACCTCGTAGTGCCAGGCGCCGAGGAGACCGTCAGGCGTGCCGCGCTCGTGGTCGACCCGCAGCAGGAAGTCAGCGTGGCCGCGCCAGGTGCGGTCGAAGAACGTCGCCTGGTAGATGACGTCCGCGCGGGCCGCCATCGCGCGGACGGTCTCGGCCGCTGCCTCCCGAAGTTCGCGTCCGGGGTCGCGGTCCGCGGGATCGACGGCCGAGCCGTCCCGCTCGATCCGGACCACAGTCCGGCCGGTGGCCTCGAGGTCGGCGAGGAACCGTCGTTCGTGCTCGTACCCGCGCTCCCGCAGGAGGTCGATCGTCGGGTCGCTCCGCACGGGCTTCTTCACGAGGTCGGCAAGGGCGGCGCGCTCGAGCTCGAAGCGGTGCCCGCAGGCGAGGAAGCCGACGAGGTCGGTCGCGGAGTA
>JARLHH010000077.1 GCA_031292335.1 Candidatus Limnocylindrales bacterium
ACCTCGACCGGCGGGACTGGCATCACCAGTGCCTGCAGCGGATCGAGCACGAGCCGCTCCGCGGGCGCGTCGAGGGCCACGGCGGGCGCGCCGCCGGGACCCACGCCGGCGGCGGTCGGCACTTCCGCCTGCCACGCCGAAGCACTGGCACCCGCGCCCGGCACACCCGAAGGCACCCGCTCGCCGGGAGCGCCGCCACGCTCCCTGCCCGGCCCAGTGCCGAGGACCCCGCCCGGAACCCGCTCGCGGGCACCGTAGTAGCTCACGAACACGGCCGCCACCGCCGCGGTCCAGATGAAGGCGGCCAGCGCCACGTGCGCGACCTGGGTCCACGGCGCCAGCTGCGTCCAGATCTGGAACGCGCCCACCACCGCCTGCAGCGGGTAGAGCAGCGCCGCGATGGTGACGAGGCGAAACAGGACCCGGTTCGTGCGTTGACCGCGCCAGGCGACCAGCCAAGTGGCCACCAGCAGGACGCCGACGATCGCCGCGACGTAGCGATGGAGCGCGTTCGTGACGGCCAGCAGCTGCGCCCCGGACGGCATGGCGCCGAATGGCGGGATGATCACGCCGCCCATCAGCGGCCAGTCCGGGAAGACGAGCGCCGCGTCGCGCGCCGTGACGTTGCTGCCGAAGAGCAGGACCGCGTAGGCCGCCAACGCCGTGAACGCGGCGAGCAACGTGAAACGCTGGCTGGAGCCGCGGAAGGGCATCCTCGCCGAATGGCCGGCCCGGACGAACAGGAAAGTCAGGAGGCCGACGACGATGAGCGCCGTGGCGAGGTGGGCGGTGACCGACGGTCCCGAGTTGCCGAGGCGAACCGTCTCCTCCCCCAGCCATGCCTGGAACCCGACCAGGGCAACGGATCCGATCGACCCGAGCACCAGGGTGGGGCGGTCCCGGTGGTCGAGCACCGCGAGCACCGCGATTCCCAGGACGAGGAGGCCGATCACGGCCGCGATGAGGCGGTGGATCCACTCCGCCCATGCCTTGAAGTCGCCGAGCGCGGGCACGACCTGGCCGTGACAGAAGGGCCAGTCCGGGCAGCCCATGCCGCTGTCCGTCGCGCGCACCACGACCCCGACGATGACGAGCCCGAGCGTGGCCGCGAGGGTCAGGCCGACGAGCTTCTGGTACCGGGTCACTGAACCTCCGCCGGGCCTCCTCCGGCCGATCGCGGGCCGCGAGCACGCATGCCCGGACGCCGGCGGATTGTAGCGTGACTCGCACACGGCGGCTGTCGGCGACCTCCGCGTCTCCGACGGCGACTTTCGGCGGGGAAGCGTAGGCTCCCCTCGTGCGTGTGTCCATCCGGCTCGTGACCGCAGGCGTGCTCCTGCCCGGGCTCCTGGCGGCCTGCGCGGGGAGCATCGCCACGAGCCCTGCGCCGCAGGCCGCGGACGCGCCCGGCGTCGCGATCGCGGCTCCGGCTGCGTCCGGCGAGGCGACCTGCAACACCGACACGCTGCCCGGCTGGCCGGCGGCCGGCCAGGTCTCCACGAGCGGGATCATCCCGGTCCTGGCGAGCTCCCAGAAGGTGGTCGGGAAGAGTCGCCTTGTCTTCTCGCTGATCGACCAGTCCAACCAGCCCGTGGCATCCCCCGACATCCACCTGCAGATGGCGTTCTACGACCTGTGCGCGAGCCCGACGGCGCCCACGGAGACGCTCACGCCGACCTTCGCCTGGGGGATCGTGGGGCAGCGCGGCTTCTACATCGTGACGCCCGACCTGACCGAGGCCGGCACCTGGGGCGTGGCGGTGACCGCGACGGACGCCTCGGGCAAGCAGGCAACCGCCCGCATGCAGTTCTCGGTCTCCGCGACCGGCACGACGCCACTGATCGGGGCCCTCGCGCCGTCGGTCCGGACGCCGATCCTCACCGACGTGGGCGGCGACGTCAGGAAGATCAGCTCCGATCCGAACCCGGACCCGTCGCTCTACGTCCAGTCGGTCGACCAGGCGCTGGCCGCGCACGAGCCGTTCGTGCTGGCGTTCGCGACCCCGGCGTTCTGCACCAGCGCCGAGTGCGGACCGACGCTCGACATGGTCAAGGCCACGGTGAAGGCCTACCCCATCCTCGCCATCAACGTCGAGCCGTATGAGCTCACCTGGACCAACGGCCGCCTCCAGCCCGTGCTGCAGAACGGCGCGTTCGTGCCGGTCCCGGCGACGGACGCCTACGGCATCCCGAGTGAGCCGTGGATCTTCGTGATCGGCGCGTCGGGACGCGTGGTCGCCTCGTTCGAGGCCGTGGTAGCACCCGGGGAGCTGGTTGCCGCGATCAAGGCCGCCAAGACCGGCTGATCCGGCGCGGTCGCAGCGCGGGACGTTGGCCGATCGCGGCGCACGGATTCGGGCCGGTTGCCGGCAGAATGCGCGGCGGCGGGCTGGCAGGCCGGGCGCGCGCCCCGTACACTCCCCCGCAAGGAGGAACCCATGGGCGACAAGACACCGAAGCGACCCCCGAAGCCGAAGAAGCCGAAGACGCCGACGGCCGCAACCCGCTAGGTCGCGCGCTCGACCAGGTCCTGCAGGACTCGTCCGCCAGCCTCGAGACCTGCTCCACCGCCGGCCCTGCGAGCCGCCCGGTTCGGCGTGCTCAGGCCCCGGCGGTTCCCGTGCTTCCCGGTGCCTCGAGCGGCACTGCCGCGGCGCATCCCGGGCAGGTCCCCGATCCCGGCTCGAAGGTCGGGATCTCCAGCTGCCAGAGACCCTGGACCGGGTAGCGCCGGCCCGTCGTCGGCGAGACCAGGACGGCAGTCCCGCCCGAGCGATCTGCCAGCACGAAGCAGGCCACGATCTCTCCTCCGGCGGCCTCCACCGGGGGCAGCATCGCCAGCAGCGAACCGCCCGTCGTGAGGATGTCGTCCACCAGGAGGACCCGCTCGCCCGGCTCGATTCGGAATCCGCGCCGGAACTCGCGGCGGGTCGTCCCGTCGGCCGCCCTGACCTCCTCGGCGAAGATCCCCCGGACTCCCAGCTGGCGCGCCGTCTCGAAGGCGAGCACGATGCCGCCGGTGGTGGGGCCGGCCACCACGTCCGCCATCGGCCGGCCGTCCGCGCCGCGCGCGGCGCCCGCCCACAGCGAGCAGAGCTCGCTCGTGACGCCCGGATCCTGGAGGACCAGGAACTTCTCCAGGTAGCGCTCGCTGTGACGGCCGGACTTGAGGAGGAAGTGGCCCTCCCTGAGCGCCCCGGCTCGCTGGAAGAGGGATTCGGTGCGCGCGCCGATCGCGGCGCGCGCCGCAGCATCGAGAGCCGGGCGGATCGTGGTCATGCCGTGATTCTCGCGCATCGGGGGACGCCGTGCGGGCCGCCGGATCCCCGCGGGACGGTCAGGGCCGGTATTCCACGCCCCGGGAGGATGCGGCGCCCGTCCGCCCGGGAAGCGCCGTTCCGACGAGCGGCCGGTACGAAGCCAGGCCCCGCCGCCCGCATTCCGCCGTCAGCTCATCGACAAGCCGTACAGGCAGGGTCGGGTCGGCGAAGATCGCCGTTCCCACCTGGACCGCGACCGCGCCGGCCGCGAGGAAGTCGAGGACATCGTCCAGCCCCGTCACGCCGCCGATCGCGATGATCGGGATGCCCACGACCTGGGCGACCTCGTAGACGATCCGGAGCGCGACCGGCTTGATCGCCGGGCCGGAGAGGCCGCCGTACGTGTTGCCCAGGAACGGGCCGGAGCGGTCGCGACGGAGCGCCATCCCCGAGAGCGTGTTGATCGCCGAGAGCGCATCCGCGCCCGCATCCGCGATCGCCACGGCGATCGGCCGGATGTCGGCGACGTTGGGGGAGAGCTTGACGATGAGCGGCAGCTCCGTGGCGCGCCGGACGGCGCGCGTCACGGCCGCCGCGGCGTCCTGGTCGATCGCGAACTGAAGCCCGCCCTTCCCGACGTTCGGGCAGCTGATGTTCAGCTCCACTCCCGCGATCCCGGGCACGAGGTCGAGCTTCCGGACGACCTGGACATAGTCTTCGATCGACTCCCCGGCGACGTTGACGATCACCGGAACCCGCCAGCCGGCCCACTGGGCCGCGTAGCGCTCCAGGACCGCGTCGACGCCGGGGTTCTGCAGGCCGATGGAGTTGAGCATCCCGGCCGGCGTCTCGGTGACCCGCGGCGGGCGGTTGCCCTGGCGGGGCCGCAACGTTGTCCCCTTGCAGCAGATGGCGCCGAGCCGTTCGATGTCGACCACGTCCGCGTACTCGACCCCGTAGCCGAAGGTGCCGGAGGCGACCAGCAGCGGGTTGCGCAGGCGCAGGCCGCGCCCCAGGTCCACCGAAAGGTCCGCGGCCGGCCCTGGGGAAGCCACCGGCGGCGGAGCGGCGACCGGCGGCGGGACGCGCCTGGCTGCGGGCCTGGGCTCGACGATCGCGCTCCGGATCGTCCGAACCGTGGGCGTCCGGCGCGTGCTCGGAGCCGGACTGCCAGCCGGGTTCCAGGCAGAGGGTGCGGCCCTGCCCTGCGTCACGACTCGCTTCTTCGCCCTCACTGCGCGTGGGTCCCCGGCCCGGCCGTCGCGTCCCAGTCGATCTCGTCGTAGGCGAACACGGGGCCCTCGCGGCACACGCGTTGCGGCCCGTCGACGCCCCAGATCACGCAGCCGAGGCAGGCGCCCACCGCGCACCCCATGTTCTGTTCCATCGCGACCTGGAGGAAAGACCGCCGGCGAGCCGCCGGCGAGCCGGGCGGGACCGGCCTGCCGCCCCCTCTCTTGCGTCCGAGCGTGGCGACGCCGAGCCGCCCCTTTCGCCCGGCCACCAGGCCGGCCAGGGTGCGGAGCATCGGCAGCGGCCCGCAGGCAAACGCCTGGTCGGCCCAGGCCTCGTACTCGAGCACGAGGTCGGTGACAAATCCCTTGTGACCCACCGACCCATCGTCCGTCGCAACCAGGTACTCGACCTCGTCCGGGAGGAGCGACGACGGGTAGACCTCGGACGCGTCGCGGCATCCGTACAGGAGCACGACCTGCCGGCCGTCCCGGAGCGCCTCGTCAACGAGCAGGCGGACGTCGGCGATGCCCAGCCCGCCGGCCACGAGCAGGAGGTGGCGGCTCCGCGGGTCCACCTGGAAACCCTGTCCAAGGGGTCCCAGCATGTCGATCCGCTCGCCCGGCCGCAGGCGAGTCAGCCACGCCGTCCCGCGGCCGACCTCGCGGAAGTGGATCGAGATCGTTCCCGTGACCGGATCCGCGGTGTTGATCGTGAACGGGCGGCGCAGGACGAGGCCCGACCAGTCACCCCGGACGTGGACGAACTGCCCCGCCCGCGCACCGGCGGCCAGTGCCGGCGCGTGATACTGCTGGAGCCATTGACCGGGCAGGATCTGCCGGCTCTCCTGGAGCTCCGCGTCGACGAGCTGCATGCGGCCGGCTCGCGGGAGGCGGCGCGTGGCCGGCCCGGCGCCGTCGGCGGACGTTGCGCGGTCCGCGGCTAGCGTCCCGCCCCCGGGCCGCTCGTGGCGTCGTCCCCCTCCGCCTCGTCGTCCAGGTCGTCGTCCCCTTCGTCGTCGTCGTCTTCATCGGACTCGTCGAGCTCCGGCGCGACGGCCGGATAGGCCTCCGCGATCGCGTCGGCGATGTCGCCGAAGACATCCGTCGGATCGTAGAACTCGACGAGCTCCTCCGGCGTCGTGAGCTTGCGCCACTCGCCCTCGTCACCCTCCGGCTCGACCTCGGCGCGGATGTGGCCGGAGCGCCCCAGGGTGAGCCGCTCGTCGTCGTCATCGATCACGATCAGGTCGCCCAGCTGCTCGGCGAGGCCGCCCGCCGCCTGCTGGAACTGCTCGATCAGGTGCGCCTCGGACAGCTGGCTCCGCTCCTGGAACGTGAGCGAGAGGTCGTAGAGCTTGTGCGCGGCCGACGTCTCGTCGTCGGCGTCGAGCGGCTGGCCGGCCGCCCAGTCGTCGGCAGCCCCCGCGTAGGCGGCGTCGGCCTCGGGCGAGATCGACTGCTCGGGACCGATCCCCGCAACATTCAGCAGGTCGTCGGCGGCGGTCGGTTCCCGCTCCAGCCCGGCGGCTTCACGGGCCGCTTCCGCGAAGGCCGCGTAGATGTCGGCGGGGTTGTAGAGCTCCACGAGCTCCGCGCCACTCTCGATGACCTCGGTCTCGCTGACCCACTCGCCGGTTTCCTCGTCCTGGAACCGCGTCCGACTGCGGAACGTGAGGTCCGGCGCCACCGAAAGGTAGTCGGGATCGTCGTCGATCAGCGTCATCCCGCCGATCTCCTTGATCCGGGCCGCATTGGCGTCCAGGAAGCGCTGGAGCTGGTCCGCGGCCTGGACGAGGAAATCGGAGCGCTCGAGGGCGGCGTCGCGGGCGAGCTCGCCGAGCAGATCGGTGCGGTTCGCGTCCATTGCTGGCGCCTCCTTCTCGTTCGATTCCCGGACTCCGTCGAAGCCCGGCGCTAGGGGTGGTACTCCAGGTCGGTGCCCATCCGCTCACGGAGGAACATCGAGTGATGGCGCTCGAAGATCCACTCGCCGGCCCGGTGGCCGAGTGCGCGAGCGCCCTCGTCGGCCTCGAGCTTGTCAAGCGTGGCGTAGTCGGGCAGGTCCATCAGGATCACGTTGTCGAAGTCCCAGCCGTGGGCCACGTTGTACCAGCCCAGGAACCGGATGCCGAACTTCTCCTCGTACTCCCGCACCTGGCGCGGGAAGATCGTGCGCATGAAGAACTTGAAGAACGGGTCGCGCCCGCGCCGGACCGAGAAGTAGGTCGCCAGCACCGGCACGAAAGTCAGCCCTCCTTGATCTGCCGGCTCGTCCGGCACGCGGATCTCGCCCTGGGTCGTTTGCCGTTCGCGGCGACGCCTATTCTCGCACGCCCTCCGACCCTGGCTCGACCGCCGGCGCGTCCACCGGGTCCGGCGCGTCCGGCCCGTGCGTCGACTCCGGCGCGTCCGGCGGCCCGTCGGGCGTGCTGGCATCTCCGGCGCCCGAAGCCTTCGGCAGGGCGTCCTCCATCTCCCCCACCGTCGGCGTGGCGCTCGCCAGGGGCCGGCGGCGACCCACATCGCGGCGATCGGCCGCCACCAGGCGCAACAGGAAGATCATCGTCTGGCCCACGAACAGCAGCAGGCCCAGCACGATGAACAGGAGCGCCGCGAGCACCTCGAACGGCCAGTTCAGGTTCACGCCCACCGGGATCAGCACGAGGAAGATCGCGAGGACCGCCGCCTGGAACCAGAAGCAGCCCAGGCCCGGGCCGCGGGCGGCGTCGAGCTCCGCGCCCTTGTAAGCGGGGCGGCGGGCTGCCACGTCGGCGGAGCTGCGACGTGTGCCGCGTGGGGCGTCATCCGCAGGCGGTGGGAGCGGCTCGGGTTCCGGGGCGGACGTTGGTGTCGGGGCGTCGATCACGAGTCGGGTATCCCTCGGCGGCTTCCCGGACCTGGCGGCTGGGTCGGCCAGACAATACGCCCCGACGATCGTCAGCGTCCGAAGATTCGACTTCCCCGTCGCGACGGGTCATTCGCGCCCGTTTTCGGCTGGTCACGCAAACCGTGCCGGCGAAGGATGGCATCGATCTCGGCGGCGTAGGAATGTGCCTCGGTTCGGGGCTCCAGCCACTGGAGGTAGCCGAGGTCCTGGCGCGCGATCTCGCCCAGCGACCACCCGTAGTACGCGCCGAAGTCGAGCACGCTGCCCGACGGATGTCCGGGTGGCGGGCCGGCGGAGCCCGTCCAGGGCGGGGCGTCGTCGGGCGGTGCCGGTCGCGCGTGGGCTGTCGGGCTGGTCCCAGGCGTGCCGGACGAACCCGCCGCGGACGTGGAGCCGGCACTCTGAGCCTGCACCGATTCCCTTCGCGCCCGGTGATATGCGGCGCGACGTTCGGCAGTCCCGATAGCTTCCCACGCCGCGTTCAACTCGCGCATGCGAGCCTCGCCGTCCGGCCCCGCGATGTCCGGGTGGAAGCGCTGGGCAAGCGCCCGGTAAGCGGCGCGCAGCACCGCATCGTCCGCGGTCGGCGCCACCTGCAGCACCTCGTACGGGTCGCGGGCCTCGCTCACGGGACCGATGCCCCCCTCTCCTCCGCCTTCGCACGACGCTGCGCCGGCGCTCAAAGTATGCAACACCGCGAGCCCCCGCAGCGCGGGTTCCACGGCCTGCCGCGCACCGCGACCTCGCGGATGGGGGCGTCTCCGCTACGATTCCCGGCGATGCACGAGGACCAAGTCGATCCCCTCGCCCGCTTTCGCTGGCACCCGGAACCGGAGCTGCTGGGGATCGGTGACGAGGCCACCAGCCGCGCGGCGCTCGAGCGCCTGGGAGCCGCCGCCTGGCAGACCAGCCTGGATTACCTCTATCGCGAGGGCGTCCGCCGCGGGACGAGCCCCGCGTCGTACGCGGAGCTTCGGGCCGGGTACTTCGGCCCGACCGGCAAGCCCGGCTCGGCGCCGGCCGGGCCGACCATGTCACGGGAGATCCTCGCCGAGTTCACGGCCCGGCTGGCGCCGTACCAGCTCAACCCGTACCACCCCGGCGTCCTCAGCTACTTCACACCGCCGCCGCTCGTGCTCTCGATCATCGGCGAGCTCCTTGCCCAGTGGGTCAACCAGGGGATCGACGTCTACCAGGCGGGGCCGGTCGGTGCCTTCGTCGAGGAGGAGGTCGATCGCTGGCTGTGCGATCTCGTCGGGTATGACGAGGCGAGCTGGGGCGTGCTGACGTCCGGCGGCACGATGGCCAACCTCATGGCGCTGACGGTGGTCCGCGACGTCCACCTCGCGCGGCTCGTGGCCGCCGCTGCCGCCGGGCTGCCGCCGACCGCTGCCCTGGATCCGGCGTGCCTCGCCGCGGGCGGCGTGCCCGCCTTCCCGGCCGTGCCGCGCGGGGCCGGGCTGGAGGGCGTCCGGGTCTACGCCAGCGACCAGGCCCATTTCTCGATCGCGAAGGCGCTCGACATCCTGGGCTTCCCGGCGCCGACGCTGCATGTCGTGCCATCCGACGAACGGTTCCGTCTCCGCGGCGAGGCGGTCGCCGCGGCGGTCGCGGACGACGTTGCGGCGGGCCTCCGCCCGCTGGCCATCACGGCCGTCGCCGGGAGCACGAACACCGGCGCGGTGGACGCGACCGGCGAGCTGGCCGTCGTGGCGGCGGCCCACGGGCTGTGGCTCCACGTGGACGCGGCCTACGGCGGGGCGGCGCTCCTCTCCTCGCGGGACGCCGGCCGCGTGCCAGACCTCGCTCGGGCCGACTCGATCACGATCGACCCCCACAAGTGGTTCTTCCAGGCCTATGACATCGGCGGCCTCCTGGTGCGCCGGCAGGACGACCTCAGGCAGACGTTCCATCGCACGCCGGAGTACTACCGCCACGGCAATCCAGGCGAGGACCCGATCCACTGGCACCAGTACAGCTTCGAGGGCACGCGGCGGTTCCGGGCGCTCAAGCTCTGGGCCAGCTGGAAGCACCTCGGGACGTCCGGCCTGGGACGCCTGGTGGAGATGAACGACGATCTCGCGGCGCACCTCGCCGCCCGGATCGCGGCGAGCGACGACCTGGAGGCGATCCCGGACGGCTTCCCGGACCTGTCCGTCGTCTGCTTCCGGCACGTCCCGGGCGGGCGGGCCCGCGCGTCTGCGCTCGAGGCAGCCGACCCGACGGCGCTCGACCGCTACACGGACCTGCTCTGCGAGGCGCTGGTCCGTTCCGGCGAGGGCTGGCTCTCCACCACCATCCTGCGCAGTCGGACGTACCTGCGGGCGGGGATCGTCAACTACCTGAGCTCGCCGGCGGCCGTGGACGAGGTCCTCGCCTCGCTCCGTCGCCTGGCACCCGCCTCTGCGGAGGCGGCCGGCCTGCCCGGGACCTGAGCGCCGGACGGGCTCGATCAGTCCTGCCGCCGCTCACGGCCCGCCCGCCAGTCGGCCAGCCGGTACCACTCCCCGACGGCCGGCAGGAACCACGGACGGCCCTCGTAGGGCGCCGGGACGAGCGGAAAGCGAAGCGACGCCAGCGCGGGCGCTGGCTCGCCGCCGAGGATCCAGCCCGC
>JARLHH010000010.1 GCA_031292335.1 Candidatus Limnocylindrales bacterium
CCGGGACCGCGGCTCACGAGCGTGCCGAGCCCGGCCTGCGCCGCGGGTAGAGGTAGTCCACGCCCAGCGTCCGCAGGCCGAGCTTCGCGATCGGCGGCACCTGGCGCTTGAACTCGGATACCGCGACCAGCCTGCCGACGCGGTCGATCGCGGACGGGTCGAACCCCATGGCGACCAGCTCCTCGTCGCTGCGCCGCCGGTCGATCATCCAGAAGAGGAGCCGGTCGAGCTGCGGGTAGCTGAAGCCGGCCTCGGCCTCGTCTGTCTGCCCCGGCCAGAGGTCCGCCGAGGGCGCCTTGCGGATGATCGCCTCGGGAACCCCGACGGCCGCGGACAGCTGGCGGACCTGGCTCTTGTACAGGTCGCCGATCGGGTTGAAGGCGCACGCGCTGTCGCCGAAGAGGGTGGTGTAGCCGATCAGCGACTCGGTCTTGTTGCCCGTCCCCACCACGAGGCCGCGCCAGGTCACGGAGCGGTCGTAGAGCACCAGCATCCGCGCCCTGGCCATCGCGTTGCCGCGCCGGAGCGCGGACGCGTCCAGCGCCGCGGGCCCGCCGGAACCCGGATCGCCGTCCTTCCCGAAGTAGCCGTCGACGATCGGCGTGATGTCGACGAGCTCGCCGGGGCAGCCGAGCCGCCGCACGACCTCCTCCGCGTCGGACCGGGAGGCCGGCGACGACGCGCGGTACGGCATGAGCACGCACAGGAGTCGGTCGGCCCCGATCGCCTCGGCGACCAGGAACGCGACGAGCGCCGAGTCGATTCCACCCGAGAGGCCCACGAGCGCGCGCTCGAAGCCGGCCTGGGCAAGCTGGGCCCGGATGAAGGCGGTGATCACGCGGCGGGCGATCCCGGTGTCGATGGCGAGCTCCTCCGGAAGCTCGAACAGCGCGGGGCCGGAGCCGCTCACCCGTCGGCGGCCGGCACGCCGGCGGCGCCGTCCTCCGCGAGGCCGGCGCGCTCGGCGACGATCCGGCCGAGCTCGCGCACGAGAAGCTCCGGCCGCTCGTCACGCAGGAGCGGCAGCCCGATCCGCTCTCGCCGGACGTCGGCCAGCGCGACATCGGCAAGGATGAGCCGCTCCTCGTAGAGCGGACCCTCTGCCAGCACGTCGCCGGTCGGCCCGAGGACCATGGAGCCGCCCCAGAACGAGACGGACTCCTCGACGCCGACGCGGTTGCAGAAGACGACCACGCTCGTGGTGAGCTGCGCATAGGTGCGCAGGAGCGTTCGCCACGAGACCGCCGTGCCCAGCCCGCCCGCGTTCACCGCCGCCACGTCACGGCCGGGCGAGGACGCGACGTTCACCAGGACCTGGGCTCCACCCAACGCCAGGAGCGCGGGCACGTGGAGGTGCCAGAAGTCCTCGCAGATCGCCAGCCCGAGACCGACCCCGAGACGCGACGGAACCGCGCGCAGGGCGTCGCCCGCCGCGAAGAAGCGCCGCTCGTCGAAGAGCCCGTAGGTCGGCAGGTAGAGCTTGCGATGGACGTGGCGGATGCCGCCGTCCTCGAGAAGGGCGGCGGCGATGAACAGGCGATGCTCGTCCGACTCCTCCACGAAGCTGACCACGGCCGAGCAGCCGGCCGTCTCGGCGGCCAGCGCGAGAAGCCGCGGATCGTCGATCCGGATCGCCACCTCGGCCGCCAGGTCCTGGAGGTGGTATCCGGTGAGGCCCAGCTCCGGGAAGACGATCAGGCCCGCACCGGTAGTGCGTGCCTCCACGATCAGCTCGTGGTGGCGGGCGATGTTCGCGTCGAGCAGCCCGAGTCGCGGAGCAAGCTGGGCGAGGGCGATCCGGAGCGGCTGCACGCCCCCGAGTCTACTGCCCCGCCGGTCGCTGGGGCGGCGCGGGCACGTCCGCCGACGTCGCCGATCGCGCGGCGTCCGGCGCCGGGCTCGTCCCGCGGCCGCTCGCCCGCCGCTGCTCCTCGGAACCTTCCACCTGTTCGGCGAAGTGGCACGCCACCTCGTGCCCGGTGGTCAGGACCCGCAGCTGCGGCTCCACCTCCTCGCACTCCGCGGGGTTTCCCAGCCGTTCGCGGAGCCAGCACCGCGTGTGGAAGTGGCACCCGGGCGGCGGCGACGCCGGGTTGGGGACGTCGCCCTTCAGGATGATCCGGCGCCGCTTCGACTCGATCGCCGGATCGGGGATCGGCACGGCCGAGATGAGCGCTACCGTGTAGGGGTGCCGCGGCGCGTCATACAGCTCGCGCGACGGCGCCAGCTCCACGAGCCGTCCGAGGTACATCACCGCGATCCGGTCGCTGATGTGGCGGACCACCGACAGGTCGTGGGCGATGAAAAGGTAGGTGAGCCGGAACTGGGACTGGAGCCGCTCCAGGAGGTTCACGATCTGGGCCTGGATCGACACGTCCAGCGCGCTCACCGGCTCGTCCGCGACGATCAGGTCGGGGTTGACCGCGAGCGCGCGAGCAACGCCGACGCGCTGGCGCTGGCCACCGCTGAACTCGTGCGGGTAGCGTTCCGCGAATGTCGGGTCGAGCCCCACGATCTCGAACAGCTCCTCGACCCGCTGGCGCCGCTCGTTGCGCGTGCCGATGGAATGGATGTCGAGCGGCTCGCCGACGATGCCGCCCACGGTCATGCGCGGGTTCAGGCTCGCGTACGGATCCTGGAAGATCATCTGCATGCGCCGTCGCAGACTCCGCAGCGCAGCGCCGCCGAGCGTCGTGATGTCGTTGCCTTCGAACACGATCTGCCCGGCAGTCGGGCGGTACAGGCGGAGGATCGCGCGGCCAAACGTGCTCTTGCCGCACCCCGACTCCCCCACCAGCCCGAGCGTCTCGCCACGTCGGAGCGTGAGGCTGACACCATCCACGGCACGGACGTCGCCGACGTGACGCTGGATCACGATCCCCCGGGTGATCGGGAAGTAGACCTTCAGCCCGGACACTTCGAGGAGCTGCTCGTCGGCGTCGATCACTCCGCGAGCGCCCTGGGCCGGGCCGGTCTCGCTCATCGTGGTGCCGCCGTCTTGGGTGCCTGTGCCGGTTCGTCGGGTGGCGGGGCGGCCACGAAGCCCGGGCGGAGGGGCGCGCCGGCCTCCGCCTCTTCCGGCGTCGGCGGGTTCCAGCAGGCGATCCGGTGCGTCGCGCCGGGCCCCGTGCTCCGAACCGTCGTTCCCGGCTCCAGCGGTTCGAGCGACGGGATCTCGCTCCAGCACCGTTCGATCCGCCAGGCGCAGCGCGCGGCGAACTGGCAGCCGACCGGGGCGAGCCGGAGGTCCGGCGGGACGCCCTCGATCGGGATAAGCGGCTCGTCGGACCCCGCGTCCAGGCGCGGGAGGGAATGGAGCAGTCCAACCGTGTACGGGTGCCGGGGCCGCGCGAAGAGGTCGGGCGTCGTCGCCGCCTCGACGACGAAACCCGCGTACATGACGTTGATGCGACTGGTCATGCCGGCCACCACGCCGAGGTCGTGGGTGATGAGGATGACGGCGGTCTCCTCCTCGGCGGTGAGCCGCTGGAGCAGCTCCAGCACCTGCGCCTGGATCGTGACGTCGAGTGCCGTCGTCGGCTCATCGGCGATGAGCAGCTTGGGCTCGAGGGCGAGCGCCATGGCAATCATCACGCGTTGACGCATGCCCCCGCTGAACTGGTGGGGGAAGTCCCGCAGCCGACCCGCCGGCTCGGCGATCCCGACCCGCCCCAGGAGCTCGATCGCCCGGGCCCGGGCGTCCGCCGTGGTGACCTGCTTGTGCGCCTGGATGGTCTCGACCATCTGTTCCTCGATCGTGAGGACCGGGTTCAGGCTCGTCATCGGGTCCTGGAAGATCATCGCGATCTCGCGGCCCCGGAGGTCTCGCATGGATGCCTCGGAAGCCTGGACCAGGTCCATGTCGTCGAACAGCACCTGTCCCCCTTCGATGTGCCCGGCGGGCTGCGGGAGCAGGCGCATCACTGCGAGGTTCGTAACGCTCTTGCCGCAGCCCGACTCGCCGACGAGCCCCAGCGTCTCGCCGGCCTCGAGGTCGAATGAGACGCCGTTCACGGCATGGACGGTCCCATCGTGGGTTCGGAAGCGGACCGTAAGGTCACGGACGGAGAGCAGCATGGTTGCCTAGCGCTTCAGGCGCGGATCGATGGCCTCGCGCAGGCCATCGCCTAGGAGGTTGAAGCCGACGGCGCTTATCACGATCGCGGCGCCAGGGAACAGGATCAGGTACGGCGCGGACTGCAGGAAGCGTGACGAATCGGTCAGCATCTCGCCCCACTCCGCGATGCGGGGGTCGCCCGGGCCGAGCCCGAGGAACCCGAGGCCCGCAACGTCGATGATGGCGGTCGCCGCGGCGAGCGTCGCCTGCACGATGAGCGGCGTGAGCGCGTTGGGCAGCATGTGCCGCAGCAGGATGCGGGTGGGCGAGGCACCCATCGACCGCGCGGCGATGACGTAGTCCGATTCGCGTAGGGCCAGCAGGCTCCCCCGGAGCAGCCGGGCGAAGATCGGCGAGTAGGAGACGCCCACTGCCAGCATGATCTGGATTTCTCCATGGCCCAGCCAGGCGATGATCCCGATCGCGAGCAGGATCCCCGGCACCGCGAGCAGGACGTCCACGACCCGCATCAGGATGCCGTCGACGTACCCGCCGGCTCCGCCGGCGATGGCGCCCATGAGCGTCCCCCCGATCAGCCCGAAGATGACGGCCACGACGCCCACGGTGAGGCTGATCCGGGCGCCGTAGAGGACGCGGCTGAACTCGTCGCGGCCGAGCAGGTCGGTCCCCATGAGATGGGCGAGGCTCGGGCCCTTGAGGTTGTTCGACAACACGCCGACGGTGGGGTCGTAGGGCGAGATGTAGGGAGCCAGGATCGCGCCGATCACGAAGATCGCGATGAAGATCAGCCCCAGGATCGCCGGACCGTTCCGGAAGAGCCGCTGGAGCGCGTCGCGCCAGAGACCCCGGCTGGCACGGGGTGCCGCGCGGACGACCGCGACGCCGGTCCCGGCTGCCATCTCAGGAGTACCTGATCCGCGGGTTGAGGAACGCGTAGCCGATGTCCACGATCAGGTTCACGGTGAGGAAGATCGTGGCGAAGATCAGGATCAGCGACTGGACGACGATGTAGTCGTGGTTCTGGATGGAGCTGACGACCCATGAGCCGACCCCGTTCCAGCTGAAGACGGTCTCCGTCAGCACCGCGCCGGCCAGCAGCGCCCCCGTCTCCAGGCCGATGACCGTGGCCACCGGCAGCCAGGCGTTTCGCATGATGTGGCGGTCGTTGACGCGGCCCTCGGTCAGGCCCTTGGCACGCGCGGTGCGGACGTAGTCCTCGTTGCTGACGTCGATGACCGAGGCGCGGGTGATCCGGGTGAAGACCGCGAGGGGGATCGTGCCCAGGGCGATCGACGGCAGGATGAGATGGGCGAGGGCGTCGATGACGTACCAGTGGCCGGCCAGGACCGCATCGATGATCGCGAAGTGCGTCACCGGCGGCACGTTGAGGCGGGGGTCGATCTGACCGAAGGTCGGCAGCCAGTGGAGCTCGACGCCGAAGACGAAGGCCAGCGCGTAGCCCAGCACGAAGACCGGGATCGAGATGCCGAAAAGGGAGATCACGGTCACGATGCCGTCGATCCAGCCGTTGGGATGGCGTGCGGCCAGTCTGCCCAGGGGGATGCCCAGGCCGACGGCGAAGATCATCGCCCCGATCGTCAGCTCCACCGTGCCCGGGAAGCGGACCAGGAACGTGGTTGCGACCTGGCGGCCGTCGACGAAGCTTGCTCCGAAATCGCCGTGTAGCAGGCGTCCGATGTATTCGACGTACTGCACGTAGAGGGGCCGGTCGAGGCCCTGGGCCGCGGTGATCTGGGCGACGAGCTGTGGCGTGGCATGCTGCCCGAGGATCGCCTCCGCCGGGCCGCCACCAGGCAGGAGGCGCAGGAACATGAAGAGGATCACCGACAGGCCGAAGAGAACCGGGATGGCCACGAGCAGGCGCCGGACAATGAACCTCGCCACGCTGTGAGTCGATCCCTCCGCTGATAGAGGCCCCCCGGGGTCTGGCCGACCCCGGGGGGCTTCTGCTACACGGGATGGTACCGCCCCGCCGCGCGGCCTTGCCGCCCGGCGGGGATCGGCGCTACTGCGAGAGCCAGACTGAGTTCAGGTACTCGGTCCCGTTGCTGGCACCGACGTACCCGTGCACCTTGGACGTGAGGGCTCCCGGCGGCTGCGAATTGACGAGGGGGACTACCGGGAGATCCTGGGCGAGGAGATCCTGGACCTGGCCCCAGAGGGTGTTGGCGGCGTCCGCCGTCGGCGCCTGGAGCGCCTGGGTCATGTCCGTGTTCGCCTGGGCATTGGCCCAGCCGAACTGCGGGTTGGGCTTGCCACCCTGGTAGCCGAACCAGGCGGTGTAGAGGAAGTTGTCGGCGCCGGCCCAGTCGCAGGTCCAGCCGAAGAGGTACAAAGCCAACTTACCGTTCGTGGCGTCGCTGACATAGCCGCCGTGCCAGTCCTCGGTCTTGAGGGTCACGGTGAAGCCCACGGCCTGAAGGTCGCCGGCGATGGCCTGGGCGATGCCCTTGGGATCCGGCATGTACGGCCGGACCACGTTGGAGGGGTAGTAGAGATCGATGTTCAGGGCGGAGCCGGTCACGCCGGACGCCGCCAGGTCGGCCTTGGCCTTCGTGGAGTCGAAGGCGGGCAGGGTCTCGGCCTTGAAGCCGAGCGTGGCGGGCGGCATGAATCCCGTCGGCACCGTGCCGAGGCCCGCATAGAACGCGTCCGCGTAGCTCTGCTTGTTGACGGCCTCGGAGATGGCCAGGCGGACGTTCTTGTTGGCGTAGATGGTGGCCTTGCCACCGACGCTCTGGTTCATGTCGAGATTGAGCTGGTTGCACGACGAACCGCGGTCGATGATCGACAGCCCGGAGCTCTGGGCCGTCTTGACGTCCAGCGGCGAGATCGAGAAGGCAGCGTCGACGCCGCCCGACTGCAGGGCCTGCAGGGTGGCCGTGGAGTCGCCGATCGGCTTGAAGGTGACCTGGTCAAGGTGCGCCGCGTTCGGGGTGTCCCAGTAGTTCGGGTTCTTGACGATGGTCACGTGGTCGCCGGGAACCCATTCCTTGAAGATGAACGGGCCGGTGCCGACCATGTCCTGGCCCTGGGGCAGCTGGCCCTGGGCGTACTTGTTGGACGAGATCGGCGTCGTGTCGGCGTTGCCGGCCTTGAGCGCGGCCGGGCTCTGGATCCCGAAGACGGCCAGGGTCGAGGCGAGCAGGAAGTTCGACTGCGGGGTCTTGAGGGTGATGACCACGGTCTGCTCGTCCGGGGCCGTGACGGACGCGACGTTGGAGGCCGACCCGAATCCACCGAAGACCGCGCCGTAGTAGTAGGCGTTGTCCTGGAGGTCGCCCTTCGGGAAGTTCTGCCAGCGGTTGTAGTTGTACACGACGGCGTCCGCGTTGAAGTCGGTGCCATCGTGGAACTTGATGCCGGTCCGCAGAGGGAACGTGTAGGTCAGGCCGTCCGCGCTGACCGTCGGCAGGGAGGCAGCCAGGACCGGGATGACCGTGCTGATGGTGCCGGGCTGAAGCCCGACCAGGTTCTCGACGACCTGCTCAGCGACGAGCAGGGAGTTTCCGTCGCTGACCAGCGCCGGATCGGCGAGGACCATGTCGCCGTTGAGCGCGTAGACCATGTTGCCGCCTTCGGTGGCGGTGGAGGCCGGGCTCGCGGCAGCTGCGGACGGCGCCGCGGACGCCGCCGCGGACGGGGCCGCTGACGGGGCCGCTGACGGTGCGGCGGGTGTTGGAGTCGCCGACCCGCTCCAGGCGGCGACGACGATCGCGGCGACCGCGATCAGTGACCCGACTCGGGTGCGCATCATGAAATGGTCTCCTCCTCTATGCACACGCATTGCGACACCTTCCGGCATCGGCTGGTCGTGCATCGATCTCAGCATGATACCCACGCTCCCCGGATGCCGTGGGCGCGAAGCGGCGACAGGAACCGGTCGGCCAAGTTCAGACGGACGCGCTGCGGGCAGCCAGGGCGATCGTCTCCGTTGAGACCTGGTCGGTGAAATGGCAGGCGACCTGGTGCCCCGGCACGATCTCCCGGAGCTCGGGTGTCTCCGCGGAGCAGCGCTCGGGATTGCCCAGCCGCTCGCGCAGCCAGCAGCGCGTGTGGAACCGGCAGCCGGACGGCGGGTTGGCCGGGGACGGGATGTCGCCCTTCAGGATGATCCGCTTCTTGCGCTGGCGCGGATCCGGGTCCGGGATCGCTGACAGGAGGGCAACGGTGTAGGGGTGGCCGGGGTGGGCGTAGATCTCGTCCACGCCGGCCAGCTCCGCCATCGCCCCCAGGTACATCACGCCCACCCGGTCGCTGATGTGCTCCACGACGGCCAGGTTGTGGGCGATGAACAGGTACGTGAGCCCCAGCTCCTGCTGGAGGTCGTCCAGGAGGTTGAGGACCTGGCTCTGGATCGAGACGTCCAGCGCGGAGACGGGCTCGTCGAGGACGACGAACTCCGGGTTGAGGGCGAGCGCCCGGGCAATGCCGATGCGCTGGCGCTGGCCGCCCGAGAACTCGTGCGGGTAGCGATGGATGTGGCTCTGGTTCAGGCCCACCTTGGCGAGCAGCTCGCGGACCAGCTCTTCGCGCTGCTCCTTGTTGGACATCCCGTGGACGAGCGGTCCCTCGCCCACGATCTCGCCGACCGACATGCGGGGATTCAGGCTGGCATAGGGATCCTGGAAGACGACCTGGAGGTCACGCCGGACCTCCTTCATCGCGTGGCCGCTCAGCGACGAGGCCTTCCTCCCGGCCTTGCGCTCCGCGCGGGTCGGGAGGTCGAAGAGCACCTTGCCATTCACGACAACGCGC
>JARLHH010000078.1 GCA_031292335.1 Candidatus Limnocylindrales bacterium
CGGCGTTTGACGCCTGACCCGTCCGGTGCTACAAACGGGAGTCGCGCTTGCATCGCGACCCGCTTCGGCGCGCCCCGCGCCGCCCCGAAAGGATCCAACCCTCCGTGACGTTCCCCGAGCTCGAGCAGACGACGCAGAGTGCACCCAGCCTCTCCCGGGTCAAGCGGACCCTGACGGAGCAGGCAATCGCCGAAGCGGCCGCCGCAGAGTGGGCCGCAGCCGCCGAAGTGAACCGCAAGCTCCTCGACTACGGTCCGGATGCCGAGGCCGAGAACCGCCTCGCCAAGTCGCTCTGGGAGCTGGGCGATCTCGCGGGCGCCCGGGAGCACTACCAGAAGGCGCTGGCCCTGGACCCGACGAACCGGATTGCCGAGCGCAACATCGACCGGCTCAAGATCCTCCTCGTCGAGGCCGGCGACCAGACGACCCCCGCGCAGGTCGGCAGTAAGGCGCCCGTCTCCATCTTCGTCGAGGAGACGGGCAAGACCGGCTTCGCCCATCTCATGGAGCTGGCCCGGCCCAAGGTCCTCGCCCAGGTCAACCCCGGCGACCTGGTGGAGCTCTTCGCCGAGGGCAAGCACCTCGTCGCCATGTCGAACGGGATCAGGATCGGCGTCGTCGAGCCGCGCGTGGCGGCCCGGCTCCTCAAGCTGATCGACAACGGCAACAAGTACGCCGCCGGCGTCACCTCGCTCGGCGCGCAGGACGTGCGGATCATCATCCGCGAGGTCTTCCAGGACCCGCGCAACTACGGCAAGGTCAGCTTCCCGACCGCCGCGAAGTCCACCGACCTGCGCCCATACACGAAGGGAACCCTGCTCCGCGAGGACGAGGATCTCGAGGACGAGCTGGAGGACGACGTCGAGGACGACGAGATCGAGGACCTCGACCGCGTGCTCCCGGCCGACGTGACGCCGGACGAGGCGTTCGAAGAGGAGCCCGACGAGCTCGACGAGCCGTAGCCGGGCGGCGCCGGCGCGGATCCTCGCCGCCCGCGAGGGGAGCGTGCGCGGGATCCGCCGATCGCCCCGGGGAGCGTCTGGCAGAATCGGCTGATGGCCGGTCGTGATCTACCCGCGCGGATGGCGGCCACGATGACCCTGCCCGCCTTCGATCGGCTCGCCCCGCCGCATGCCAACGCAGCCCTGGCGGCCGCGATCGAGTCGGGCAGCGAGCCGGACGACGTGGTGGTCGACCTTGCCGGGCGCGGCGGGTGGGTGGCCCGGACGGCCCTGGCGCTGGGCCGGCGCGCGCTCTCGATCGAGACCTCGCCGCTCACGCGGCTCCTTGCCGACGTGGTGGTTCGGCCGCCCGACCTGCGGCACCTCGACGCCGCCTTCCAGGCCGTCGGCTCCGCGCCACTCGGAACGTCCAGCCTGCGCGCCTGGATCACCGAGCGGTTCGCGACACGCTGCCCGACCTGCGGCCGGACGCTCGCTGCCGAGGAGCTGATCTGGGAGCGGCCCCCCACCGGCGGCGACGTCGTGCCCACCCGGCGTGCCTTTCGCTGCGCCGCCTGCCTCGATCGCCGCGGGCGGGGCAACGAGCTGCACCAGGCGCCCCCGGAGGCCGCGGACCGCGAGCTCGCCGGTGCGTTCACGCTCGACCCCGCCGTGCGCGAGGAGCTCGGGCGACGGTTCCCCGTGCTCGGCACGGGTGCAGAGTCGCTGCCCGACGCGATCCTCGGGCTCCACTCGGAGCGACAGCTGGGCGGCCTCCACGCGATCCTGGCCCGGATCGACGGCGACCTGCGGGCATCCCAGGTCACCTCCGCGCTGCGGCTGGCGTTTCTCCACGCGGTCTTCCCCGCGTCGCGCCTGAACGCCTACCCGGGCCGGGCCAGCTCGGTCCGCATCACGGGGGGACATCTTCGGGCGCCTGGCTCGCCGGGCTGGCGGGAGCGCAACCCGTGGCTGGCCTTCGAGGAGGGCTACGCGCTCGTGCGCGGCTTCGTCCAGGCGCTCGACACGGGGCCGCTGGCGGCCGTCCAGGCCCGCCTCGTGGACCGCCTGGACGGGCTGGTCGAAGGTTCCCCGATGATCTCGCTCCGCGTCGCCGCCCCGGACGCGCTGGAGCGGCTGGCGAAGGAAGGCGCCGCGCTGGCCCCGGTCGACCGGGCCCGCGTTCGCCTGGTGCTGGGGCAGCTGCCCGTCGAATGGACCCCGCCGCGCCTCGCGGAGGCCTACGTGCTGGCCGGCTGGTGCCTGGGCAGCGAGGCGGCCCGGCTCCTGCCCCTCGAGCCGCTCTTCGATCCCGCAGCGCGCCCGCCGTCGCGCGCCGCCCTCCTGCGGGCCGGCCTCGAAGCCGTGTCCCCGGCGCTCGCCGCCGACGGACGTGCCGTCGTCCTCCTGGAGCCCGACGGCCCGCCCGGTCTCGTGGGCGCTGCCCTCGCCGCCTCCTCGGCGGGATGGCGGGTGGTGGATGCCCGCCTCGCCGAGGCCGGCGCCCGGACGGGCGGCAGCATCGAGCTCGTCGCCCCGACGGGCCGGCTGGGACCCGGGCCGAGGACGCGGGCGGATCGCCTGCTCGCGCCGACGCCCGGCGGCAGTGGCGACCCGAGGACGATCCCCGGCCGGGGCGTTTTCGGGGCGCCCGAGGCGCTCGATGGCAGGTTCTCCCAGACGGAGGCGGCCCGGGCGGTCACCGAGGCGGCGGTGGCCGTCCTGCAGGCGCGTGGCGAGCCGGCCGAGCGGGACCGCCTCCTGGGGCCCGTCATCGTCGCGCTGGACCGCTGCGGCCAGCTCCACCGTTTCGCAACGGCGTCGGCCGAGGCGGCGCTGGTTCCGGAGGAGGCGTCCGCGGCCACCGGTGCGACCGTCTCGCCGGATGAGCCGGACGCCGCGGCCCGCGCCGCGACCCTGGGAACGGGCGCCCG
>JARLHH010000079.1 GCA_031292335.1 Candidatus Limnocylindrales bacterium
AGGTCAGGCGCCGCGCCTGGCCGGCCGCCGGTTCCGGGGATGCGCCTCGGCCCACCGGCGCACGGAGCTCGCCGCCCGCCTGGGCAGGTTCCGCCGCGGCGGCCGCGTCGCTGCCCGGGCCGCGGTCGGAGAGTGACGCGTCGGCGCGCGATGCTTCGTACTCCTGTGTCGAGGCGAAGACCGGCAGCCCGGCCGCGGCCGTGAGTGCCCGCGTGGAGGCCTCCGGCGCCACGATCGAGAGTCGCCGGCTGCGCTGCTGCGCCTCCCGCGCCAGCAGCCGGAAGTTGATCCGGCTCGTCGCGATCCGCGACCCGGCGGGCAGCACCAGCACGACGGCGAGGTCGCGCGTGCCGCGGATCCGGGCGGCCGCCGACGTGATCTCGTCGTCGATGTCGAGGTAGACGATGGCCATCGGGGCGACGCTACAGCTTCATCGCGCGAAGAACGCGCCGCAGGGCGGCGTCGAGCGGATCCTGCTCCTGCTGGAGCTCGATCGCCTGGTAGGCCAGGCCGAGCGGCGTCACGTCCTGCTGGTCCACCAGCAGCAGCGTGGCATCCGTGATGGATTCCACCATCGACGGCTGCATGACCACCACCTCCGGCGGCCGGCTGAACGGCAGGCGCTTCGAGAAGTCCGGATCGCGGAGCGCGGTCGCCGTCTCCGGCAGGCGCGAGCCACCCCCGCACAGGTAGATCCGCCCGGGCAGCAGGTCGCCTCCCGAGAGCTCGTCGAGCACGAGCTCCACGCCCGCCGCCCAGACCGCGACGTCCTCGCCGACGATCTCCGCGATCGCCTCGCGCTCCCCCAGCGCCATGCCGCGGGCGTAGTCGACCTTGAGCGACTCGGCGCGCGGGAAGGGCAGGTCCAGGCGGTCGGCCAGCGACTTCGTGAAAGCCCGGCCCGCGAGGGCGAACATCCGGGTCCCCTCGATCCCCCCCGCCCGGACGAGCGCCACGTCGGTAGTGCCGCCACCGATGTCGACGAACAGCGCACCGGCCTGCTGGACCTGCTCCGAGGCGAGCACGCGGGCGACGGCGTAGGGCTCGGCGACGATCTCCAGCAGCTCCAGGTCCAGCTGGGCGGCGACGCTCTCCAGCGCGCCGAGATGGACCAGCGGGGCGAACGCGTTGAAGATCCCGATCCGGACGTGTCGCCCCTGGAATCCGACCGGGTTCGTGACCGGGTACCCGTCGATGCTGGCAGAGGTCACGGCCGCGTGGACGAGCCGCACGTCGACGTTCGGCAGGCCCGTCTCCCAGGTGATCGCCCGCTCGGCCTCAATCAGCGCCGCGCGCTGGACGCCGTCGATGAGCTTCTGCAGCTCGGCCTCGCTGATCGGCGCGTCCGGCTTGCGGCGCTCCTGGCTGTGCGACGTGGTGAAACCCTTGACCAGCTCTCCGGCGATCCCGATGACGACCTGGGTCGGCCGGAAGCCGGCCATCTCCTCGGCTTCCTGGAGTGCGACCGCGCAGTTGTCGACCACGGCGGCGATGTCCGCCACGGTGCCCGACTGCATGTGGGCCAGGCCCTGGCGCTTCCTCCCAACGCCGCGGACCGTCCCGTGGCCCTGGGCGTCGATCTCGAAGACGAGCGCCTTGGCGAACTCGGTCCCGACGTCGAGCGCGGTGCAGGCGGCAAGCTGCTGGCCCCCGTCGCGCTGCCAGAACCGCCGCAGGAAGGCCATCCGCGCTGCCTAGCCGCCGCTGTCCGCGACGAGCGCCGCGCCGATCGCCTCGAGAGCAGCCGCGAGGCCGTCGCGCCGCGATCCCCGGCCCTGGGCCATCTCCGGCCGCCCGCCGCCCTTCCCCTCGATGTGCGGCATGCCGGCCTGCGCCAGGGCGCCGGCGGAGACGCCGCGCACGACCAGGTCCTCGGAGACGCCCACGAAGAGCTGCGGCTGATCCGCATCGAGCCCCAGCGCGATGACGCCGGATGGCAGACGCGACCGCGTCTCCTTGGCGGTCGCCTTGAGCTCCTCGATCGTCGACCAGGGGCCGGCCCGGGCAACCAGGAGGATCCCCGGCGCCACCTCTCGCGCGGCGGCGGCCAGCTCCGCCGCCTTCGGGACGCCGGCGCCGGCGCCGGCCCGCAGGCGGCGCTTCGCCTCGCGCAGCTCCGCCTCCAGCGCCGCGATCCGGTCGGGGACGGCCTCCACGCCCTGGGCCCCGAGATGGCCGGCGATCTCCGCGAGCAGCTCCGCGCGCTCGCGCAGGTGCGCGTCGGCCGCATCGCCGGTGAGCGCCTCGATCCGGCGCATTCCCGTCCCGATGCTCCGATCGGCCGTGATGACGAAGCCGCCCACCTGTCCCGAGGCGCGACAGTGCGTGCCGCCGCACAGCTCGAAGCTGTAGTCGGCCACCCGCACGGTCCGGACCGTCTCACCGTACTTCTCGTCGAAAAACGCGTCCGCCCCCGCCTCGATCGCCTCGCCGATCGGGAGCAGGGCGACCGTCACCGGTCGATCCTCGCGAACCACCCGGCGGACCTCGTCCTCGATCCGGCGCCGCTCGTCCTCCGTGAGCGCCCGCTCGAACGGGTAGTCGAAGCGCAGGTAGTCCGGCGCGACCAGCGAGCCCGCCTGGCGGGCCGCGGGCCCGACGGCGTTGCGCAAGGCCCGATGGAGGAGGTGCGTGGCGGTGTGGTTGCGCATGGTGCGGGCGCGGCGCTCGGCGTCGACGACCGCGCTCACCGTCTCGCCGGTGCGGAGCCGCCCGTGCAGCTTCCCACGATGGATGACCAGACGACCGACGGGACGCAGGGTCTCCTCGACGCTGAACAGCGCCGAGCCGCCGCCGGCCTCGAACAGTTCACCGCGATCGCCGACCTGTCCGCCGCCCTCCGCATAGAAGGGCGTCCGGTCGAGGATCACCTCGGCCTCGCCGGAGCCGCTCAGCTCGTCGAAGGCGATCCCGTCGCGCACGATGGCCAGGACCCGGCCCTCGGCCGCCGTCGTCTCGTAGCCCAGGAAGAGCGTCTCGCCCGCGCGGCGCTGGATCCCCTCGTACAGGTCGGTCAGCTGCGCGTGGCGCGCCAGCTCCGCCTTGCGCCCGCCGCGGCTTCGCTGCCGCTGCTCTTCGAGAGCGACGTCGAAGCCGGCCCGGTCGACCTGGACCCCGTACTCGGCCGCGAGCTCGATCGTCAGGTCGATCGGGAAGCCGTACGTATCGTGGAGCTTGAACGCGAACGCGCCGGGCAGGACGGGCGCGTCCGGCGGCACGTCCTCCGGGCGTCGCCCCACCAGCCGCTCCGCGTCCGTGAGCGGGATCAGCGCCTCCTCCAGCTGCAGCGTCCCGGCGTCGAGCGTGCGGGCGAACTGGACCTCCTCGCGCGCGATCGCGGCCAGGATCTGAAGGCGCTCGTCGCGCAGCATCGGGTACGCGTCGCCCATCACGTCGATCACGGCCGCTGCCGTCTCGACCAGGAACGGGTCCCGCCGGCCCAACAGGCGGCCGTGGCGCACCGCGCGGCGGATGATCCGGCGCAGCACGTAGCCGCGGCCCTCGTTGGAGGGCAGCACGCCGTCGGCGATCAGGAAGGTCATCGCGCGGCTGTGGTCGGCGATCACCTGGTAGCTGAAGCGGTCCGCCTCGAAGGCCTCCGGGTCGTGCCCCAGGAGCCGGCGGAGCGTCTCGTGGATCGGCGTGAAGAGGTCCGTGTCGTAGTTCGAGAGGACTCCCTGGAGGACGCTGGCGAGCCGCTCGAGCCCCAGGCCGGTATCGACGCTCGTGAACGGCAGCGGCACGCGCCGTCCGTCGGCGAGCTGGTTGAACTCCATGAAGACGAGGTTCCAGAGCTCCAGCCAGCGCGGGCAGTGCTCCGAGTGGTCGGGCACGCACTCCGGGCCCTCGGACAGCTCCGGGCCGCGATCGAAGTGGATCTCGCTGCAGGGGCCGCAGGGACCCGTGTCGGCCATCCGCCAGAAGTTCTTGTCGTCGCCGGCATCGACGTCGCCCCAGCGGGCCATCCGCTCCGGGGGCAGCCCGATCTCGTCGCGCCAGGCCGCCCAGGCGACCTCGTCGTCCCGGTAGGTCGTCGCCGCCAGGCGCTCGGCGGGCAGCCCCATCTCGACGGTCAGGAACTCCCAGGCCCAGTGGATCGCCTCGCGCTTGAAGTAGTCGCCGAAGCTCCAGTTGCCCATCATCTCGAAGAGGGTGTGATGGCGGGGCGTCCGGCCCACCTCCTCGAAGTCGTTGTGCTTGCCGGCCACCCGCAGGCAGCGCTGGACGTCCACCGCCCGCGTGTAGCTCCGCGTCTCGGCGCCGGTGAAGACTTCCTTGAACTGGACCATCCCGGAGTTCGTGAAAAGGAGCGTCTGGTCCCCGGCCGGCACGAGGCTCGCCCCGGGCACCACGGTGTGGCCCCGGGCGGCGAAGAACTCGAGGTAACGCCGGCGGATCTCGGCGGCGGGGATCGGGGTGATCCGCGGGTCCGGTTCGGGCGTGGGAAGAAGGCTGGGCATCGCGACAATGGTAGCGAACGCCGGGCCGCGGTCCCGACCCGCGCCGCGAGACGCCGGGCCGGGGCGCGCCCCTACGTACCCGTCCCGCCTACGTCCCTGCCGGGCGCGGCGCCGGATCCGGCGGGCCGGACGAGCGCGGGGTCCCGGGTATCGGAGCGCCGGCGACCGGAGCACCCGCCGGCCCGCGTCGGGCGCGCCGCCAGATCGTTGAACCGGCGATGACGGCGCCGACGAACGCCCCGACCGTCGCGCCCCGCGCGAAGACTGCGAAGGGATCCTCGTCGCGCGTCCGGAGCCAGGTCCGGCCGGGGCGGCCCATCAGTCCGGCCCCGCCCCGGGTTCCGCCCGCGTCGGCCCCAGCACGGAGACGACCACGACCAGCAGGATGCCGGCGAGCGCGCCGATCGAGGCGGGCAGGACCCGGAAGTCCCCGATCCGCAGGAGGTCGAAGAGGCCGCCGAGGCGCCCCCCGATCGCGTCGCCCGCCCAGGCGCCCGTAACGGCGAGCAACAGCAGGAACGCGAGGCGGGCCCCGGCCACGCCGCGCACGAGCACCGCGGCGGACGTCCAGAAGATCCCCATCAGCGCGGCGAGGACGAACGACGGTCCGATCTCCACGGCCGCTCCCCTACCCGTCGTCGCGGACGATCCGGCCACCGCCCACCACCATGTCCGGGTCGTCGGCGTCGAACAGCACGCAGGCCTGGCCG
This sequence comes from Candidatus Limnocylindrales bacterium, assembly GCA_031292335.1. GTDB lineage: Bacteria > Chloroflexota > Limnocylindria > Limnocylindrales > CSP1-4 > CTSoil-043. The sequence continues at coordinate 5,171 of JARLHH010000079.1, forward strand.
GGCGCCGCGGCCCACACCGGAACCGCCGTCTCCACGGTCCACCGCTCGCCCGCCGCGGACGACACACCGGGAACCGATGGCCCGGCCGGGTGGACGTCCGCGGGCACGGCTTCGGCCCGATGGCGGACCTGCGCCTGCGCCCGGAAACGCATGCCTCCGGCCACCGGTGGCCCGCCTGCCACGAACGTCACGTCGGCGATCGTGAAGCGGCGCGTCTCGAGGTCGGCCCGCCGGGCCAGCACGATCGTGTTGGCGACCGGGTCCACCCGGCTCACGTAGCGGGGCTCGCCCATGGCGATCCCCAGCCCCCGCCGCTGCCCGACGGTGAAGCCGGCCGCCCCCGCGTGGTGTCCCACCACCCGGCCGTCGGCAGCGTCGATCGCCGGGCCGGCGACCGGGCTCCAGCTGGTTCGCGACCGGAGCGCGTCGCGCGGGTCGCCGGTGGGAACGAAACAGATCTCCATGCTCTCCGGCTTGTCCGCGGTTGCCAGGCCGCGGGCGCGGGCGAGCTCGCGGACCTCCGGCTTGGTCAGCCCGCCCAGCGGAAACAGCGCGTGGGCCAGCTGGTCCTGGCGCAGTCCGTACAGGAAGTAGGCCTGGTCCTTGGAGCGGTCGACGCCCCGCCGCAGCTGGTGGACCGGGCGGCCGTCCGCGCCGGCGACCGTCTCGCGGCGGGCGTAGTGGCCGGTTGCGACGGCGTCGCAGCCGTACAGGCGCCGGGCCCGACCGAGCAGCGCCCCGAACTTCACGTAGCTGTTGCACCCGACGCACGGGCTGGGAGTCTCGCCGCCGAGATAGGCGGCCAGGAACGGCCGGATGACGCCCGCCTCGAACTCGCGCTCCAGGTTGAGGACGTAGAACGGGACGCCGAGCTGGGCCGCCACGCGCCGGGCGTCCTCCGCCGCGTCGGCGGAGCAGCAGCTCTTCTTGATCTCCGAGTAGGCGTCCGCCCCCTCGTGGACCCGCATCCAGACGCCGACCACTTCGTGGCCGGCTTCCGCGACCAGCGCCGCCGCCACGGAGCTGTCGACGCCGCCCGACATCGCGACCAGGACGCGCGCCATCGCCCTAGGCTCCGAGCCGCGCGCCGAGCGGGTCCGCTGTCTGGGCGACCGACCCGTCGCGGATCGCCGCGATCACGCGGGGCACGACCTGGCAGGCCTCGCTCACCTCGGCGTCGGTGGTGGCGCGACCGAGCGACAGGCGCAGCGCGCCGAAGGCCTCCGCGCCCGTGTAGCCCATGGCGGTCAGCACGTGCGACGGCTCCGGCGATCCGGTCGCGCAGGCGGACCCGGTGGAGGCGGCGATCCCGTCGAGGTCGAGCGCGACGGCGATGGCGACGCCGTCGGCGCCGCGGACCAGCAGTGACAGGAGCCCGGGCAGGCGCTCGGTCGGATGGCCGGTCAGCTCGACGCCCTCCACCGCCAGGCAGGCGGCCGTCAGTCGGGCGCGGAGCGCGCGCAGCCGGATCGCCGTCGCCGGCCGGTCCGCGCAGGCGCATTCGTAGGCGACTGCCATGCCGACGGCGCCCGCGACGTTCTCCGTCCCGGCCCTGCGGTGACGCTCCTGGCTCCCGCCGTGAACCTGCGCGAGCAGCTGCGTGCCGCGGCGCACCCACAACGCCCCGACGCCCTTCGGACCCTCGAACTTGTGGGCGGAGATCGTCACGAGGTCCGCGCCGAGCTCCTGCACGTCGAGATCCAGCGTCGACGCGGCCTGGACCGCGTCCACGTGGAACAGGATGCCGCGGCGGGCGCGCAGCCGGTCGGCGATCTCCCGGACGGGCTGGATCGTCCCGACCTCGTTGTTGGCGAGCATCACCGAGACGAGCGTCGTCCGCTCGTCCAGGGCCGCCTCAAGCTGGTCCGGATCCACCCGGCCGTGGCGGTCCACCGGAACCTCCACCACGTCGAAGCCGAACTTCTCCAGGTGACGCATCGCGTGGCCGACGGCGTGGTGCTCCACGGCGCTCGCGACAAGGCGGTGGCCGTGCGCCTTGCCGGCCCACGCCGCGCCCTTGATGGCCAGGTTGTTCGCCTCCGTGCCGCCGGAGGTGATCACGACCTCGCGGGCCGTTCCGCCGAGCGCGATCGCCAGCCGCTCATGGGCCCCGTCGAGCGCGTTGCGGGCGGCCCGGCCGAAGGAGTGGGCCGAGGAGGGATTCCCGAACGAGCCGCCCAGGTACGGGAGCATGGCTTCCAGGGCCTCGGGGCGCAGCGGCGTCGTCGCCGCGTGGTCCAGGTAGATCGCCATCAGGGCAGGATTGTACGGCGGGACGCCGGGGAGGCCCGCTGGCTATCCTTTCGAAATGACCGACCACCCCGAACGCCCTGCCTCGCCCTCCCCCGGCCGCCCGGCCCGGCCGGCAGGCTGGCTGCTGGGATACCCGACCGAGCACCTCATGGGAATCCTCCCCTCCCTTGCGGCCGCCGACGCCGCCGTGAAGGAGCTGGCGGGAGCCGGTGTGCCGCGCGACGCCGTCCGCGTCCTGGTCGGCGAGGATGCGGCGCTCCGCATCGACGGGCGCGGGAAGCACCACGGCCTGGTCGCCCGCGTCTACCGGCTGATCCAGTTCACCCAGATGGACCAGGCGCCGGACTTCCGGCGCTACGAGCTGGAGGCGCGGCGCGGTCACCCGGTGATCGCCGTCCGCGAGACGGACCCGCTGCGTCGCAGGCTGATCCGGGCCGTGCTGCGGCACCACGGGGCGCACTTCACCAACTTCTACGGCCGCTATGCCACCGAGACGCTCGATCCGTACGAAGGCCCGGACGAGGGCGACCTCCCGATGTAGCCCGGCTCAGGCGTCGAGGTGGGCGCCCCCGTGCCCGGGTGCCTGGAACGGAACGTCGGCCACGAGGATGTCCGGCCGGCCGGTGAGCGCGTCGCGGATGCGGTGGATGTTCTGGTTGAAGAGGATGTGCTCCCACCAGTGGTGGGTCATGCGCTCCGGCAGGAGCACCACGGTGACGCTGCTGGAGTCTCGCTCGGCAGCCACCTCCAGGTAGCGGATCAGCGGATCGACCAGGTTGCGGTAGGGCGATTCCACGATCACGAACTGGATGCCGGGAAGCTGCCGCTCGAACCGCTCGCGAACCTGCTCACCCGCCGCGACATCGTCGGTCACGTAGACGGCGGTGATGTCGTCGGTCATGGAGCGCCCGAACCGGACCGCCTGGATGACGTCCCAGCGGAGGTCGAATACCGGGATCACGACACGCCGGCGGTGGAGCGGGGGTCCCCAAACGAGACCGGGATCCACGGCCAGCTCCAGGACCCCACGCGAGTATTGGCGCTTGACGAACAGCATGAGCGCGACGAGGATCGGGACGACCAAGAGGATGATCCAGGCGCCCAGCGCGAACTTCGCGATGGCGAAGATCGCGACGACAATCGCAGTGGTGGTGGCCCCCAGGCCGTTGAGGAACGCGCTGCGTCGCCACCCGGGACCCCGTTCCAGGTACCAGTGGCGGACCATGCCCGCCTGGGAGAGCGTGAAGGCCGTGAAGACGCCGATCGCGTAGAGCGGGATGAGGGCCTCGACGCGGCCCTGGAACGCGACGACGAGCACGATCGACACCATTGCGAGGGCGATGATCCCGGCGTTGAAGGCCAGCCGCTCGCCCCGGAAGGAGAACTGGCGGGGAAAGAAGCCGTCCTTGGCGAGGATCGACGCGACGCGCGGGAAGTCGGCAAAGCTCGTCTGGGCGGCGAGCACCAGGATGCCCATCGTGGAGAGCTGAAGCAGGTACCACAGGGGACCCGGGCCGTACACCGAGCGCCCGATCTGCGAGAGGACCGACTCGCCGCTGGCCGACGGCAGCGCACCGCTCACGTGGGCGAGGAACGACGTGCCGAGGAACATCGTCGCGAGCAGCACCGACATCACGAGCATGGTCGCCTGGGCGTTCTTCCACTCGGGTGGCTTGAAGGCGGGCACGCCGTTGGCGACCGCCTCGGTGCCCGTCATGGCGGAGCAGCCGTCCGCGAACGCTCGCATCAGCAGGAGCACGCCGAACGTCTCGGCCGGGACCTGCGCCGGGATGACGCCGGTGACCTGCGGTGGGTGACCGAGCACGGTCCGCAGCACACCGGCGCCGATCATGAGGAGCGCGCTGCCGAGGAAGATGTAGGTCGGCGCGGCGAAGATCGTGCCGCTCTCACGGAGGCCCCGCAGGTTGACCGCCATTACCAGAAGGATGAACAGCACGATGAGCGGCACCGCGGCCGGAAGCAGCGGCGGGAAGAGCGAGTAGAGCGCCTGCACGCCCGACGAGACGCTGACGGCGACCGTAAGGACGTAGTCGGTCAGGAGGGCCGCGGCGGCGATCAGCCCCGGCAACACGCCGAGGTTCGCCCGGGCCACGATGTAGCTGCCGCCGCCGTTCGGATACGCGCGGATCGTCTGCCGGTACGAAAGCGTCACCAGCGCGAGAACCCCCACGATCGCGAGCGAGATCGGGAGCAGCCAGCCGAAGGCGAGGGTTCCCACCCCGAGCAGGGTGAAGAGGCTTGCCTCCGTCGCGTACGCGACAGACGACATGACGTCCGACGAGAAGACCGGCAAGGCCTTCCACTTCGGCAGGCGCTGCGTGATCTCCTCTTCGGACTGCAACGGATGTCCGAAGAGCCGCCGTCGTGCCGCGAGGCCGACGCGCCCGATCCGCGTGCGCGGCTCGCTCGCGGTCGGCCGGGCCACCACGACGCCCGGCGCCGCGTAGCGGAAGTACTTCGACTCGGGCCGGGTGACGCGGACGCGCCGGTCGGCGGGCTTCTGTCCGCGGAGGAGGTTCGGGTCGTTCTTCACTGCGTGACTGTACTCACGCGGGCCCAACCCCGCGTGGCCGGACCTCACCCAGCGCGGACCTCGACGTCCCAGCCACCCCCCAGCCGGATCCGCGGCCCCCGCCCGACGTCGATTCCGGTCGCGCTCTCAGCGCTCCTCGGCCCCGCGCGCATCCTCGCGCGCACCGGCCTGCCGGCGCCGGTCGTGCTGCGACAGGAGCCGCTTACGGAGCCGGATCTGGCCGGGGGTCACCTCCACCAGCTCGTCGTCGCCGATGAACTCGATGGCGGTCTCCAGCGTCATCGGCCGCGGCGGGACCAGGCGGAGCGCCTCGTCGTGGGCGTGGGTCCGGATGTTCGTCAGCTTCTTCTCTTTCGTCACGTTGACGTCCATGTCGCCGGAGCGCGCGTTCTCCCCGACGACCATCCCTTCGTAGACATCGACGCCGGCGCCGATGAACATCTCGGCCCGCTCCTGCAGGTTGTACAGGCCGTAGGCGTTCGACGTGCCGAGACGATCGGCCACCAGGACGCCGTCCGTTCGGTGGGTGACCTCGCCGGCGTACGGGCCGTAGCCCTCCCCGATCTGGTGGAGGAGGGCGGTTCCCCGGGTCTCGGTCATGAGCTGGCCGCGGTAGCCGATCAGCCCGCGGACCGGGAGCACGAAGTCCATCCGGACCCGGCCGTCGGCGTCGGTCGACATCTGCTCGAGTCGGCCCTTGCGGCCGGCCAGCGCGGTCTGGATCGTCCCGATGTACTCCGGCGGGATGTCGATCGTGATCCGCTCGTACGGCTCCTGCAGCTCCCCGTCGAGCGTCCGGAGGATCACCTCCGGACGGCTCACCTGGAGCTCGAACCCCTCCCGGCGCATCTGCTCGACCAGGACGGCGAGCTGGAGCTCGCCGCGGCCGCGCACCTCGAACGTGTCGGCCGACTCGGTCGGGAAGAACTGGATCGCGACGTTGCCCAGGATCTCCTTCTCCAGCCGCGCCCGGATCTGGCGGCTGGTCAGGAACCTGCCGTCGCGGCCGGAGAGGGGCGAGGTGTTGACGCCGAAGGTCATCCGCAGGGTCGGCTCGTCCACCTCCAGGCGTGGCAGGGGACGCGGGTCGGCAGGATCGGTCAGCGTGTCGCCGATGGTGACCTCGGGCAGACCCGCCACGGAGACGATGTCGCCGGGGCCGGCCTCCTCGATGTCGGCCCGCTCGATCCCGTGGGCGGTCTGGAGCGCCGTCACCGTGCCGGAGAGCGTGATGGTCCGCCCCGGCTCGACGCCGCCATCCGGGTCGGCAGCCTCCTCGCGGACCACCACGATGCGCTGCCCAACCCGGATCGTCCCGTTCATCAGCCGCCCGACCGCCATCCGGCCCACGTATTCGTTCGCGGACAGGTTCGTCACCAGCAGCTGGAGCGGGTGACCGGGAACGTAGGTGGGCGGCGGCGTGACCGCGACGAGCAGCTCCAGGAGCGGGCGCAGGCTGGTCCCGGGAACCGCCAGCGCCCGCGTCGCGGTGCCCGCCCTGGCGTTCGTGTAGACGACCGGGAACTCGATCTGGCCGGCGTCGGCGCCAAGGTCCATGAACAGCTCGTAGATGTCGTCCAGCACTTCGGCGGGCCGCGCGTCACCCCGGTCGATCTTGTTGACCGCCACGACCACCGGCAGGTGGCGCGCCATCGCCTTCTGGAGCACGTAGCGCGTCTGGGGCAGCGGCCCTTCCGCGGCATCCACGAGCAGCAGCACCGAGTCCACCAGGTTCAACGAGCGCTCCACCTCGCCGCCGAAGTCGGCGTGGCCCGGGGTGTCGACGATGTTGATGTGGATCCCGTCGAAGTCGACATTGGTCTGCTTCGCCAGGATCGTGATCCCCTTCTCCCGCTCCAGGTCCATCGAGTCCATCACGCGCTCCGCCACGATCTGGTTCGCCCGGAAGGACCCCGTCTGGCGCAGAAGCGCATCCACGAGCGTGGTCTTGCCATGGTCCACGTGGGCGACAATCGCCACGTTGCGCAGGTCGGCGCGGACGGCGAGGGTCGGGGCGTCCGTCGGGGGCGCCGGCGGAGGTGCAGGGATGGCGGACATGCGGGGTGGAGCGCTCGCTTCGGTCATGGGCTCTCCGATTGTCGCACAGGTGCCGGACACCACCCGTGAACGGAGCCACCCGCCAGGGCGCCTGCTAGGATCGGCGGCGTGACTGTCGCCGCCTGCATCCTGGCCTCCTCCGCCGACACCGCCCTCCGCGACGTGGCCGGCACGCCGAACGTGCGCCGCCTCGTCGACCTGGCCTGGGCCGGAGGCGCGCTCCCCGTGATCGTGGTCAGCCCGGATCCGCAGGGAGCCGTTGCGCTGGCCCTTGCCGGCACGCCCAGCGTCCTGGCGGCCCCGGCGCCGGACGCGGGGACGGCGGGGCAGCTGGCGCGCGCGATGGAACTCGCGTGCCGGGAGGTGGACGCGACCGACGCGGCGCTCCTCTGGCCGGCCCGGATGGGGTGGCTCGACGCCGAGACCGTGACGTCGCTCATCGAGGCGCACGGCGCCGAGCGCGACACCCTCCTCCGGCCGGCGTTCCGGGCGGCTCCCGGCTGGCCGATCCTCCTCCCGGTCGGGCGCCTGCCGGCGCTGCACGCGCTTTCCGCCGACCTCGTGCCGGAGGAGATCTCCGAGGCGCTCGCCGCGGCCCTCCCGAGCCGCACCGTCGACCTGGGCGACCCGGGAATCGTGCACAGCATCGAGACGGCGCCGGCCGACCTGCCGCCGTTCGAGGGTCCTCCCGAGCCCGCGGCGGACCGGCACCACGAGTGGGGCGCCCTGGTCGCCGACGGCCCCGACGAGGCGCCGGAGCCACCGACGGCCCGCGACTGAGCTACCCCTTCGGCTCCAGGTGACCGCCGAAGCCGAGGCGCATCGCGGAAAGGACCTTGTCGGCGAAGTCGGCCTCGCCGCGCGACATGAAGCGCTCGTACAGCGCGGTGGTCAGGACCGGCGCCGGCGCGCCGACGTCGATCGCCGCGATGCTCGTCCAGCGTCCCTCGCCCGAGTCCGATACCCGGCCCTCGAAGTCCGCCAGGTCGCCGCTGCGCAGGAACGCCTCGGCGGCCAGGTCCAGCAACCACGAGGCGACCACGCTCCCCCGCCGCCAGACCTCGGTCACCGCCGGGATGTCGATCTCGTACCGGTACAGCGCCGGGTCGCGCAGCGGCGTGACCTCGGCGCTGACCTCGCGCTCCTGCCGGCCGGCATTCGCGTGCTTCAGGATGTTCAGGCCCTCCGCGTAGGCCGCCATCACGCCGTACTCGATCCCGTTGTGAATCATCTTCACGAAGTGCCCGGCGCCGCTCGGGCCGCAATGGAGGTACCCGTTCTCGGCGGAGTCCGGGTCACCCGACCGGCCCGGCGTCCGGGGAGCGGCGACGACGCCTGGCGCCAGCGCGCGGAAGATCGGGTCGAGGCGCCCCACGGCCTCGGCCGGGCCGCCGATCATGAGGCAGTACCCGCGTTCCAGGCCGGCCACGCCGCCGCTCGTGCCGCAGTCGAGGTAGTCGATCCCGGCCTCCGCGAGCGTCGCGGAGCGGCGCAGGTCGTCGACGTAGTAGGAGTTGCCGCCGTCCACGATCACGTCGCCGCGCGACAGCAGCGGAACCAGCTCGTCGAGCGTGGCGTCCACGGCAGCGGCCGGCACCATCAGCCACAGCACGCGCGGCGCGGCCAGCTGGCCGACCAGGTCCTGCAGCGATGTCGCCGCGGCGGTGATCGACCCGTCGGCGAGCAGGCTGTTGACCGTCTCGGCGTGACGGGCGTAGCCGACGACGTCGTGACCCGCGCGCAGCCAGCGCCGCGCCATGAAGCCGCCCATCCGGCCCAGCCCGACCAGTCCGATCCGCATCGTCTTCCCTCTCGTTCAGCCCAGGCCGAGCGCCCGCCGGGCGCGACCCACGTCGTCCACGGTGAAGGCCGTCTCGACGATGCCCTCGCGCCGTCCGACAAACAGTACGCCGTGGATGTCCACGCCGGCCGCGGCAAGCTTCTCCGCGACCGCCGCGAAGCCGCCCGGCTGGTCATCGATCTCCACCACGAGCGCCTCGCCCTCGACGAACGGGTAGCCGAAGGAACGGAGCACCGCGCGCGTCGCGGCGTCGTCGTCGGTGGACAGGACGGCGTAGCCGTGATCCCCGGCCCCGCCGCCGGCGATCTCGTGGATGTCGATCCCCCGCTCCGCGAGCGCCCGGGCGAAGGCCGCCAGGGCACCCGGCCGGTTCTCGAGCTGGACGACGAACTGCGTGCTCATGGCGGCCCTCCACGGATGCATCTACCCGTCCCATTGTCCCGCGCCGGACAACCTCGGGCGCTCAGGCCGGGTCGGGGAACCCCACGTACCGGAGGCCCAGCTCCGCATACTGGCCGGGGTCCGGAGCGGACGGCGCGTCGAGCATCAGGTCCGAGCCCGAGGACGTCTTCGGGAAGGCCATCACCTCGCGGATCGTCGCCTGGTCGGCCAGCAGGGCCGCCCAGCGGTCGATCCCGATCGCGATCCCGCCGTGGGGCGGCGCGCCGTACTCGAACGCGTCCAGCATGCCGCCGAACTTCTGCCGCATCGACGCCCGGGTGTGGCCCTGGAGCGCGAACGACCGTTCCAGGAGCGCCCGCTGGTGGATCCGCACCGATCCACCTCCGAGCTCCCAGCCGTTCAGGGCCAGGTCGTACTGCATGGCCCGCGCGCTGCCTGCCGGATCGTCCGGGGACGGCCGCTCCGGGTCCCCGGAGGCGGTGACGAGGAGCGCCTCGTCCTCGGGGACGACGCCCGAGAACGGGTTGTGGGTGGCGTGCCAGCCGTTCCGCTCGGCGTCCCACTCGTACATCGGGAAGCGGTCCACCCAGCAATACGCGAGCACCGCCGGGTCGGCCAAACCGAGCTTCGCCCCGAGGTCGACCCGCAGGCGACCCAGCACGTCGGTGACCACGCTGGGGCGGTCGGCCACGATCAGGACCAGGTCCCCCACCTCCGCGCCGCAGCGACGCGCGAGCGCCTCGGCCCGCTCCGCCCCGAGGAACTTGAGGCTCGGCCCGTGGACCTCGCTCGCGGTGACGGCAAGCGTGACGAGCCCGCGCGCGCCGTAGCGCCTGGCCGATTCGGTGAGCTCGTCGACGCGGGCCCGGCTGGCCTCCGCGAGGCCGGGGACCGCGATCCCCTTGACGCGCCCGCCGGCCGCGAGCGTCTCGTCGAAGACGCGAAACCCGGAGGCCGGCTCGCCGACGGCATCCGTGAGCAGCGGGCCGAGATCGGCGAGCTGCATGCCGAAGCGCAGGTCCGGTTTGTCGGAGCCGAAGCGCTCCAACGCCTCGTCGTACGTGAAGCGCGGGAACGGCACCTGCTGAAGCGGCCGCTCCGGCGTGACGGCGCGCGAGACGCTGATCGCCATCGCCTCCACGAAAGCGGTCACGGTCTCCTCCGTCACGAAGCTCATCTCGAGGTCCAGCTGGGTGAACTCCGGCTGGCGGTCGCCGCGAAGATCCTCGTCGCGGAAGCAGCGCGCGATCTGGAAGTAGCGGTCCACGCCGGCCACCATCAGCAGCTGCTTGAGCTGCTGCGGGCTCTGCGGGAGCGCGTAGACCGTGCCCGGCTGCATCCGCGACGGCACGATGAAGTCGCGGGCCCCTTCCGGGGTGCTCTTGATGAGGATGGGCGTCTCGATCTCGACGAAGCCGTTGGCGTGATGCGCCAGCCGGATCTCCTCCACCAGCCGGCTGCGCAGGAGAAGTCGGCGCAGCATCGGCTCCCGCCGGATGTCGAGATAGCGGTACTGCAGGCGAACCGACTCGTCGACCGGCAGGTCGGGCTCGTTGATGTAGAACGGGGGCGTCTTCGCCTCGGAGAGCACCGTAAGCTCTCGCGCACGAACTTCGATCTCACCGGTCGGCAGCTTGGCGTTCTCTCCGCCGGGCCGCCTCCGCTCGACGAGACCTGCCACCGTGACCACGAACTCGTTGCGGCAGCGCGTGGCGGCGGCGTGCGCGTCGGGGGACTCCGTCGCGTCGACCACCACCTGGGTGATCCCGTGGCGATCCCTCAGGTCCAGGAAGATGAGCTGGCCGTGGTCTCGCCGTCGGTGCACCCAGCCCGCCAGGCGGACCTCGGCGCCGGCATCGATCCCGCGGAGGGCACCGCAGGTGTGGGTCCGGTACGGCGTCGCAAGGTTCGTCATGCCGGCAATCGTAGCGGCAACGGCGGCCGCCACGCGCGGCGGCCGGTGTCCGCCTCACGCAGGGCCGTCGCGGGCGCGATCCGAAAGGTCCCACCGGGGGCCGCGGCACCACGCGGACCATGCCCGATCGGGCACCGACTCCGGCCCGGCTGATCCTATCGGGTGCCCGCCGACCCGGCGCACACTAGGCCCGTGGAGCGTCGCGCCCCGATCCAGGCGCCCCGGAACCGGCCTACGACGGCCTGGCTGCGGCGTCCGCGCCTGCCCGGTGAGCCCGGCGAGGGATACGACGCGGCGCTGCCCGGCGCGCTCCCCGCCAACCTCGATCCGCAGCAGGCGCCTCTCGGCGCCGCCCTCCTGGAGCACGTGCAGCGCACAGCCGGCAATGCCGCGACCGCCCGGCTCGTGCTCCAGCGCGATGACGACACCACGGGTGCCGACGACGCCGACGAGGAGGCGGCCAACGCCCCGGCGGACCCGGCTGCCGCCCACCCGACCCTTCGCGAGGGCAGCCATGGGCCGGCGGTCCAGGAGATGCAGGACAAGCTCGGCCAGGCGCTCACCACCGGCGGTCCCGTTACGACCGATGGTCGCTTCGGCCCGACCACGTCCCGGCGCGTCCGCCAGTTCCAGCGCGCCCGCGGTTTGGCGCCCGACGGCGTCGTGGGTCCGGCAACGTGGACCGCCCTCGAAGGCGCGGCCGCCGGCGTGCCTGCGCCGGTGCGACCCACGCTCAACCTGGGCGCGACGGGCGCCGACGTCGGGCTTGCCCAGGAGAAGCTCAACGCGAGCGGGCAGGCCGGCGCGACGCTGCCGGTCAACGCCGTCTTCGACGCCCCCATGCAGAACGCCGTCAACGCCTTCCAGTCGGCCCGCGGCCTCACCCCGCCGAGCGGCGCCGTCGATGCCGCCACCTGGTCAGCGCTGGACACGGCGGCCCCGGGCGGCGGCACCCGCCTCGAAGGTGGGCGATCGGTCGAACAGCACGTCGACGCCGCGGCTCCGGCCACGTCGACCGCCGCGCAGGTGCCCGGCACGAGCCTCCACTCCCTCGTGGGTCCGGGCGGCATCACCAGCGGCCCCGCCGTCCGCGAGTTCCAGTTGAAGCTCAACGCCTGGCTCGCCGGCCAGGGCCAGGCGGCCATCTCCGATGACGGCTCGTGGGGGCCGAACACCGGGGCGGCCACCTCCGCCTTCCAGGGCGCCAGCGGCGTCGCGGCGACGGGCGTCGGAGACCTGCCCACCTGGACCGCGCTCGACGCGGTCGCCCCGAACGTCAGCGTCGGCTTCGAGAACCGCCAATGGACGGAGGAGGTCGGCGGGCACACCTACGGCATGACGGAGGGCGCCGGCGGCAACGGCTCGCGCTACTCGTGGGAGATCGCCGACGCCCAGATGAAGGTCACCGCGGCCGTCCAGTTCGTCGGCGGGAGCCCGCCCGGCGCCTGGTTCGGCTATGTCCGGGACACGTGGAACCACTTCGACCTGGTCGAGCAGGCGACCGGCCAGCGCCTCCCGATCAACTTTGAGATGACCCGCGGCTCCGGCGCCGGAGCGAACACGGTCAAGGTCTCGCGCGGGACCGGGCGGGCCAACGGCGGCGAGTGGTTCCTGGCCGACACGGACGCCGCCAACACGATCCCCCACGAGTTCGGCCACCTCGTCGGGCTGCGCGACGAGTACCAGCAGTCCCCGGGCGACTATCGAGCCGCGACGGGTCACGAGCCGTTCGTCGGCGACGCCGCCGGGCCCGGCGGCCAGGCACCGGCCCAGATCGCGGCTGCGCTCCAGGCCGCCATGGTGGCCCGCAGCAGCGCGAACGCCGTGGCCGCTGTCGCCGGCATGCGCCAGGGCGCGTTCTCGCAGCAGGTGGTGCAGGCCTACGCGGCCCTCGCGACGACCACGGTGCCGGCCGCGCCGGGCCCGCCGGCGCTGGCGCCGGTGCCGCTGACCGGGAACCTCGTTCGCGACCTGGACGTCGCCCTCCCCGACGACTCGGCGACGACGAGCGACAAGTACGACACGATCGAGGCGCTGACCTACGACAGCGGGTCCATCATGGGTGACCCGGGCCGCCATCGCGACCCGCACGATCACGGGGCGCAGCCACGGCACCTCCAGGAGTTCGCGGAGATCCTGGGGCGGACACAGGGCGGGACATGGGTCCCGACGCTCCGGTGACTGGAGGCGTGGGCGTGCTGGTCGGCTATGACATCGGCGGGGGCGGCCTGCGGCTGTTCGACGGCGAGCACCTCCGGGTCTCCGAGGACGGGAAGTTCGAGCTGTGGCTGCTTTCGGAGGCGCCGGTCGTCGGGCGATTCCGGGGGCGCCTCGCCGCCGCCTCGACCGCCGAGCTTGCCCGGCTCGCCGGACGGCTCCTGCCGGAACCGGACGCGCTGCTGCCGCCCGGCGGGCACTCCGAACGCTGGATCGCCGGCGCGGCTTCGATCGCCGTGCCGGCCGGCCGAACGCCCGGCGGAGCCTGGGGGGATCTCGTCACCGCCGCCCGCGATCTCGTGGATGCCATGACGGAGCACCCGGCGGCGGCGCTCTCGCTCTCGGTCGCCGGCGACTGGCGGTCCGCAACGCTGCGGTCTGTCGGGTCCGAGGGGCTTGCGGTCGCGGCAGAGCCGTTCACGGTCCAGGTGGCGGCCTGGTCCGGCTACTACGAACCGGTCGGGACGTGGGACGCTCCGACCGGCTCCGTGCCGGTGCCGAGCCACGGTGCGGGGGCTCCAGGCTGGTCCGTGGAGATTCCGCTGGCGCACGATTTCACGCCGGGGCCGGGCCGGGTGCTGCACGTGAAGGTCGGCCTGACCGTGCTGGCCGACGGCGGCCGCGCGCGCCTCGTCGCGACGGTCGCTCCACCGATGGCGGACCCGGAAGGCTGACGCGCGGTCGGTCAGGCGGGTCCGGCCCGATCCTCGATCTCCCAGGCGTGGTCCAGCGCGTGCCAGGCGATCCTGCGGGCCGCGTACCGCGCCGGCCATCGACCCCCCGGGATCGGTCCGCCGTCGCCGGCGCGGGCCAGGGTCTGGATGATCGCGGCTCGCAGGACCGCAATCGCGGCGTCGGCGC